>CAZCAZ010000012.1:0-21084 GCA_964496735.1 uncultured Nitratifractor sp.
AGTCAAATTCACAGGCTTGGCCGATGACGATAGGGCCAGATCCTATCAATAAAATTGTTTTGATGTCATTGCGTTTTGGCATGGGGATATATCCTGATTTTAGTTGGATATTATATCAAAAAGGAGGTTAGAGGCGGGCGCACATATGGTGCGCCTGGACATTAGCGCCCATTCAAAATATCCATAGCAGATCTACGCTTGCGTACAGGCTTCGGTGCCGGTGCTTCAGGTGATGGAGTATCAACCTTTTGAGGCTTTACAGGAAGGTCATTTTTCTTTTTGGGTTTTGGCTTGGGTTTACGCTTCGGTTTTGGCTTGGGTTTTGGCTTGGGTTTTGGCTTGGGTTTGGGAGTATGCAATACAACCGGTGGCTCTGGTATAATTTTGGCCTCAGTGGGTATCTCGAATTCTACAGGGTCGACAAGATTGTTCTGCGTCTGTACGGCTTCAGGAATGCTGCTGATTTTTTTCTCGACCACTTCTATGCTTTTTTCTTCTTGCTGATGCACAACACTTTTGTTTGTATCAAGATGTTCCGATGTCTTGTCGTATGCAGAAGCAAGATAGGGCGTCGTATCCGTAATGAGGAAAAAATAATCCGGATGCAAGGTGTCACTGTATGTTGTTATGTATGCGGTCTTGTAGCTATTTTCGATTCGGACCTGTTTGACTTTACCGACAGGAACATTGGCAAAAAATGTTCCGTCAAGGCCACTGGTTTCGACCTTGTCTCCCACCTCCACTTTGGCCCATTTTGGAATAAATTTGACCACCATTGTATCCTTGCCAATCCCTTCAGCAATTCCTGGCGCACGGTTCCCGCCCACAAACACTCCAAAACGACAGCGAGGATTGGAACTAAGATAGCCATAGAGGTGCTCCCCGCGCAAAATCGCTGTTCCACCTACAACGTCGTTTTGAATGAGGCCATATAAATGCCCTTCTTTCAATGCAGCCTTGGGCGGGCGCGTCAGCATAACCTCATTGAAGCTATTGAGTCGCACATATGAAATAGTATCCACCAATTCCATGCTGCGATGGGGGAGCTTCTCAAGAGAAGGTATTTTTTTGAACAAAGAGGATACTTGTTGGAGATAATGGGTTTGATCAAGGAGGTATTTGCGTAATTTTTTATTTTCCTTGGTGAGTCTCTGGATATTTTCCTTTTGAAAAATATAACTTTTGCCTCTATCTTCGACAGACTGTGTGAGTGTTTTGTAATTTTGCTTGATTGGACTAACAATGTTGAGAATAGCATCTTGAATCGTATGGTTGCTTCGAGTGATCAATACAAAAAGCATCAATACAAGCAGCAGGAAAAACAAGAGACGTGGCTTCATAGTGCCTATTCTTCCTCAAAAGTGGTTTGCTGAAGTAGGTCGAGCTCTTCGAGGGCGCGACCGGTACCTTTCGCCACAGCAAGCAGGGGGTCTTCCGCCACATAAACAGGCAATTTAACAAAATCAGAAAGGTATTTGTCTAGCCCGCGTATCAGTGCACCTCCGCCAGTCAATACCAGACCATTTTGTACAATGTCTCCGGCTAGATCTGGCGGGGTCTCTTCAAGGACACTCTTGAGGGCCTCTGCAATTTGCCTCAAAGGATCTTCCATCGCTTCACGAATATGCTCACTGGTGATTTCCAGCGAGGTCAGAATTCCCTCAACCTGATCTCGGCCTCGCACCTGTGTGCGCAACTCTTCATCGAGCTTGACGGCTGTTCCGATTTTGATCTTAAGCTCCTCGGCGATACGGTCACCGATGAGAAGGTTGAATTTTTTCTTGATGTAGTCCGTGATAGCGGCATCAATTTTGTCCCCGGCAACACGGATTGACTTGCTAAGCACCAGCCCGCCAAGTGAAATGACACCAATCTCTGTCGTGCCGCCACCAATGTCCACTACGAGGTTACCATTGGGATCGCGCACAGGCAAGCCGGCACCGATCGCTGCTGCCATTGGCTCCTCGATCAAAAAGACTGCTCGGGCACCGGCATTGATCGCCGATTCCTTCACCGCTTTGCGCTCAACTTGCGTCAAGCCATATGGAACACAGATGACAATACGGGGTGCTGAGAAGATTTTGCGACCATGGACCTTGTTGATAAAGTGTTCAATCATGAGTTCTGTCACTTGAAAATCGGCAATCACACCGTCCTTCATGGGGCGTATGGCTTTGATGTTTCCTGGTGTTTTTCCGACCATTTCTTTGGCCTCATGGCCCACAGCAAGGACCTTGTCCTGTCCATGTTTGTCGACTTGAATGGCAACAACAGAGGGTTCATTGATGCTGATACCTTGGCCTTTGACCAGCACCAAGATATTTGCCGTACCAAGATCAATGGCAAGGTCCTTGGAAAAGGTTCCGAAAAAGTTTTTAAATAATCCCATGTTTGTCGTTCCTTCTTATGCGCTTTTCTTATTTTTTAGATAAAGGGGTTCGGTTTTTTCCAAAACCACTTCTGGAGTGATGACGATTTCATAATGAGCCAATTCCGGGAGTTGATACATAACATCAAGAAGCAACTCTTCCAAGATGGAACGCAGACCCCGCGCTCCGGTTTTGCGCTCGATCGCTTTTTGGGCAATCGCATCGAGTGCTTCAGGCTCGAAGGTCAATACGGCATCGTCGAGCTCGAACAATTTCTGATACTGTTTGATGAGGGCATTTTTGGGCTCAGTGAGGATGCGCACCATGTCCTCCACACTAATCTTCTCAAGTGTTGCCGTAATATGCAGACGTCCAATGAGCTCAGGTATCAAGCCATAGGTGACCAAGTCATCCGGCTCGACCTCATGTAGCAATTCGTCTTCCTCGCTCTTGCTGCGCTTTGTCTGTCCAAATCCAAGCGTATTGCCGCCGATTCGGCGCTTGATAATGTCATTGAGACCATCAAAGGCTCCACCACAAACAAAAAGGATGTTGCTCGTATCGATTTGGGTGAATTCCTGATTGGGGTGTTTTCGGCCACCCTTGGGCGAGATGTTGACTTGTGAGCCTTCGATGATCTTGAGGAGGGCTTGCTGCACACCCTCACCAGAAACATCACGGGTGATGGAGCGATTCTCGCCCATTCGAGCTATTTTGTCCACCTCATCTATAAAGACAATACCACGCTCTGCGCGCTCAATGTCTCCATCGGCTGATTGGAGGAGTTTTGTCAGGATATTTTCGACATCCTCGCCCACATAGCCAGCTTCGGTAAGGTTGGTCGCATCTGTAATGGCAATAGGAACATCAAGAAAGCGAGCAATGGTTTGCGCCAACAATGTCTTACCACTGCCTGTAGGGCCAATCAGCAATATATTGGATTTGGCAATATCCGTATCATCATTGGTTGTCTTCTTGAGGATGCGCTTATAGTGGTTGTAGACTGCAACAGAAAGGGTCTTTTTCGCTTGATTTTGTCCGATGACATATTCGTCGAGATGCCCTTTGATCTCTTTGGGAGTGAGCATGTCAATGTCAAAGGTTCCCTCATGCTGCACCTCTTCTTCACCAAAGAGAATCTTGTACGCTGAGACAACACAGTTGGAGCAGATATATGCATTGTTCCCTGCAATAAGGGGGTTTTCTTCACGCTCGATGCTTTCACAGAAGCTACACTTTTTCATGCTCATCCTTATTGGTCTGCTATCATGGCTTTTAGCTCGGCTTCGGCTACCAGCTTGTCATCCACATATGCTTTGGCAGCCAAGACCCATATTTGCCCACGCTTTCGGACGACGGAGACCTGATACTCCAAGCGGTCACCTGGTGTAACCGGTACGCGAAATTTTGCTTTGTCGATGCTCATGAAGTATACAATTTTATCTTGTGTGCTGATGTTCTCCTCGGCGACACTTTCAAATGCCAAAACAGCTCCAGCTTGCGCCATGCCCTCGATCATGTAGACTCCGGGATAAATAGGCTTATCAGGAAAATGACCCTCAAAGATAGGCTCTGAGGCTGTAATGTTCTTGTATGCAACGATCGACTCGTTGATCTTCAGTTCCGTTACGCGGTCAACCAGAAGAATAGGGTAACGGTGGGGAAGGATTTTTTTGATGGCATTGATGTCGTACTGCACTCACGTTCCTTTGACGGTAATTATGATTAGAATTCCAATATTTTACCCAAAAGAAGTAAATCGCCGATTAATCAATCAGCCGCTCCCGTACATCATCGTAGGTAATCGCCTCAACCCAAAGTTCAATCTTGTTGCTGGGCATCTCGAGAACAACTGCAAGTGTACTGAGATCATATGGCGAATCGATAATTCTGCTGCGCAGGGTAATCTCTTGATAAAAAGCGGGGGGCGAGAAGATGAGATCTTGGATGGATTTATAGGAAGTTTCGGCCAGCTGGTTGTACACATCAAGCGTGATAAACTTCACCTCATCACGGCTCAAGTATCCTGCGTCTTTGATCCTCTGCTCTATCCGGCCTCGTGTATAGTTTTTCTTGAGTGTGGAATAGGGCAGGATGTGTACAGGATATTCTTTGCCACGTACTTTGAAGCGAGCATGCTTGAGACGCCAGTTCAGAAAACGCTCTTTCACAATCGCATAAGAATCACCTGATTCCTCCAGCGCAATGCGTCGCTCATACAGGGCGACGCGCTCCTCTATGGATTCGGGCTGAATCTGCCCAGAGACAGGAGACATAAGCTCGTCAGCGATCCGCTCCTGCTGTGCCCGTTGTTGTTTGAGGGCAAACACACAGCCGCAATAGTCTTGTCGGTAGAGCTTGGCCTCTTTTGCCAACACATTCTGCTCCTGTGTTCCTGAGGCCTTGCGGTAATCGGGCGCCAAAAATTCTATACCATATTTTCGGGCGATATGCTCCCCTGATGTCCTGAGCTGCTCGAGGGATTTTTTGGGCGAGGTTAGCAACGTAGAGGTGAAGACTTTTTCGCCTATTTCTGCTGCTTTTTGTGCACTGGCCTCAAAACGATGGTCAAAACAGACACTGCAACGAGCACCCTTTTCAGGCTCATGCTCCAAGCCACGTACAGCAGCCAGCCATCCGGCCATATCGTAGGGGCCTTCAATTAGTTGAATCCCAAGCTGTCGGCAACTGCGCTGTACTTCAAGCAGACGCAAATAATACTCACTGTAAGGGTGGATATTTGGATCATAAAAGTAACCGACAAGGTTCTCATCCGGAAAGTCATCGCGAAGCTTCTGCAAAAAATAGTGACTGTCAACCGCACAGCAGATATGTACCAGCATCTTATCCCATTTTTAGGCCGACAACAAAGCCGGCAACGGCACTGGCGCCACCGGCTACCTTGAGGGCCGCCAGGCGATCCTTGAGAAAGAATAGAAAGTGCTTGAAGGTTTCGGTACCAAGGGCAACTTGCTGATCGAGTGAGGATTCATTGAGTGTGATGATGCCTTGGTTTTCCAACACAAACATGGCTATCAGCGCCAACCCCATGAGCAGGAGCAATAATTTAAAGCTTTTTTTTACCACGTAGCCAACTGAGAGACCCATCATAAACCCTGATCCCATTTCCAAATAGGGAATATTCCATCCCTCTGATTGTGTCACATCATTCACGAATTTACCTTGGTATTTTTATGGAAATATAGCGAAATATCATTGAAGATAGGCATCGAGTGTGTGGCGCATGTCTTCATCAAGATCAAGGTTATTGCGCATCCATGAGAGATAGCCAGGGTCACGCTGTGATACCTCCTCGATAGACTCTCCCTTGTATTTGCCAAATTTAAATGTCCGGATCATCACAGGCTCTTGCGTGAGCGCAACCATCTTGTCAACAGGGTTTTCATCGGGAAACTGCTCACGCACCAATCCGATCAAATGCGAAAAGAGGAGCTTGAGGATCAGCACATCGCCGATGGCATCGTGGGCTTTGACGGCGACACCCAGCTTTTTTGCTTCGGCCTCTTCATCTTTGTAAAGTTCCAGTGCATAACGGAGGTATTGCAGACGATGATACGGATGATCAGGGAGTAGATGACGCGCACAGCGAACGGTATCGATCTTTTTCATCTGATTTTTGAAACCCTCTTTTTCAATCATGCCGAGATCAAAATCAATATTGTGGGCAATGAGATAGTTCTCCGGTGTATTGAGGGCGTTGATCCTACTGGCAAAATTTGTCTCGGCGTAACTTGGCTTGCCTTCAAGTTGATCCGGCGTGATCCCGTGCACCTCCATCGCCTCGATGCTGACGGGCACATCGGCGCGACACACGTCATCGATCACCTCCACTTCATTGCGACTTTTGACGATCATAGCTCCAGCCTGAATGATGCGATCGGGGGCTTGATTGCCCGTGGTTTCGGTGTCTATGAGGACATAATATGGCATGAGAACTCCTTGTTTGTATCGCATTATAGCACATGGTATTTCAATCAAATAATAGGCAACCCATCGCATCGTATCTGCAAGCGATAACACTACTTTTGTTATACTGTCACAAAAGCTTGGAGAGATAGTAACATGATGGATATTTTGGTAGGCATCGCACTGCTTTTGGCTGCATTGCTTCTATTGGGTGCAGGGGGCTATGTGGGTTATGCTTATCTCAACGATAAACTTAGACGAAAAAAAGATGCTCGCAACACAAAAATAGCCTGCCAAAAAGTCAAAAAGACTATTGCTTATCGCAACAGAATCGACTACTTTTGGAAAGAGACCAAGACGGTCACTAGAATCTCATTGGTACTGATCATCTTGATTATACTTGGGATAGCGACAGAGACAGTGTATGGGGTGCTCAGCAGTATTCTTTTTACTTTGATCGCTGGCTTATTTGGACTGTTTGCCTACAAAAGTTTTTTTGATTTTGAGACCAAGACCAAAGAGCGGCTAGATCTATTCGAAAACAGGATACGTCAGGCTGTCGAGAAAGAAGCAGGCATGATCGAAGCCGCCACAATGGGTATGATGGACGAACAAGGCAATCCCGTGCTCAAGACCGAGATATTTGAATTCAATGCTTCAGTAAAGAAAATTCCCTTCCCACCCTTGGAAAAAGACGTCAAAGAGCAGAAAATTATCAGCACACGCCGATTGGAATTTTTGATCCTTGGTGTCAACTACTTTAGTGTTTGCAAGAGTGCAACTCTATACAATCTCTTGCAGCCAGCCCAAGAAGATGCCGACAAACTCTGTGCGGAAAAAAAAGGTGCCTTGGGAGAATGCAGTGAATTCTATTATTCGCAAGTTCAGCGTATCGAGTACGATACTGCCAAGGAGTGCGTACGGATCATCTTCGACTTTGACCACGAAGACATCGAGTTTGCCTGTAAGAAAACAGCCGCATGCCGCAAAGCGGCCACAGGAGCTTTCCGAGAGAGATTGCGGATCACCGAGCGTCAGAGATTGCGCAAGCAGGAGCTTGAGCACAATCAGCATCTATTTGGAGATGATGCAACCCAAGACGAATCAAACCAAGATTGATTTCCTGCACAAGCCATTGACTGTTTCTAGCGTCCCCTTATAAAAGGGCACACGTTAGGCATGCAATCTTTTATGAAAACAAGGTCATGCCCTTATGATCGGTACGACCGTCTCAGTGCGCCCTTTGTATTCAAATACAATATCACCCTCATGATAATCAATCGCATGATCACTCTCGATCATCACCAAAGACTGCCCTGCGATCTCTTGAGTCGAAATGTGTCCGGAGTGGGTACGCAACGCGACAGGATGGCGACTGGTGTTGAGCACCCAGAAGTCGGTGTGATCCGGGTGGCCGTCTATTTCCTCCTTGACTCCGTTCTGACTAGAGCTGGCAATTCCCTCGAGAAGGAAAACATCGTGATAAAAACTGTCGGGGATGTTTTCGGGAAGCAGGTCGCCTTTTTTGTTGCGAGAGACATAGGCAACGATATCCAAGTGGTCACGTGTAGCGTGGTTGATGCGGGTGTAGAGTTCGCGCTTGTCTGTGATCAGCTCCATGCCCTTGAATTGATAATAGGCATCAATGTGCCCATCAAGAATCTTTTTTTCCAGACGATCAAACTGCTCGTACTCATAGTCGATCTTTTTGTCACGAACGTAGGCAAGCAGCTTGTCGGCTAGCGTGCGACTGCCGGCAGCAACGTGATCGTTGAGGAGGGGGTCGATGTGGCGACGATTGAGGGTGGCAATGGCGAGAAACAGGGCATTAAGCTTGGCACCCAGCCAGTTGATGCCCCGAATTACAGGATGATCATGTCCTAGCAGGCGCTCCAATGCGCTCAGTATGTAGCTCAGCGCAAACACTTCAAGGATTGGTGTGATCCATGAATCCACCATAAAGCCAAAAAGTTTCAGACCAATAGCCAAGAATGTCTTGGAGAGGCCAATGATGACCACTTTGAATTCGGTAAAAAGCAGGAGATTGTCGAGGTATCCTGTGCTATAAGCCGCCCAAATACTACCAACAGTCAAGATCAGTGGAATAAAAATATTTTTGAATTTTGTTCGAATATTGAGCGTACGATAGTAGGCAAACAAATCACCAAAAGCCCCCTTGATGTGGTCGGTAATATTGCGCTTGAGCCAGCGGGCAAAGACATTGTCGAGAAACCATCTCTTGACCAACAGCAAGACCCCCTGGAGCAGGGTGAGTCCTTTGAGAAAAGTGATAAATTTAAGTTTGGAAGCTGAGAAAAAAGAGAGTAGGGCGGCCTTGAACGCCAGAGCGATCACCACCATGTAGCCATCGAGCCAGTCATAGGTGAGGGGAAAAAAATACTTGAGTACCCCTACGATAGCGACCGGAACAAAAACGGCTATAGCAGCTATCGTACGTCGGCGCATAAAAATCCTTTGGGTTAGTCCTCATCCGTCGCGTCTGTTGTGTAGACACCGGTGGCTTTTTTCCACAAGATCGAAGCATTCATGCCGATGAAAATGACCACGCCCACACCAAGAGTCGCTACCCAGCCCAGCGTGCTCCATTTGGATGTATCAAGCCAACCCAACTGAGCCAAACCATACACAAAGGCTGCGATAATGGCCATAGCAATGATTGCACCGTAGACCTTGATGCTCTGCAGGACTGCCTTGATTGCCATAATCCAAAGTGCGATCATTACAAGAATGAAAAAGGGACGAAAGCCAGACAGGGGATCACTGCTGCTGATGTAGCCGATAAAATGGTGCTGGGTAGGATTCCACGTTCCTATTGCAAGTGCAATCGAGAGAATCAAAGTCACCCACCAGCGCAAATGGGTTTCAATTTTTCCACTTTTTGTATGGTTTGTTTGGGTAAAAAAAGACATAAAAACTCCTTGTAGATGTAATTGTTACGTAATTATAGTCAAAGATATGATCATTTGCAACCACCTTGTGCTATAATATTCGTCAAATCATTCAAAAGGCTGGCTATGCAAAAAAATAAACTGGGATCCAATGGTTTATGTTCGGGAATATTCCTTGCAGTGTTTATCATCCCTTTTCTTCTGGTCGCAATATTGGCTGCTGGATACCTTGGGTATCTTCCCTTCAAGGTAGAGATACATACGTTGGTCACCATTGGTATCATCTTTGCCATTTTTCTCCTGTTTGTACGTCACAATGCTTCGTATGCTGCCTGCAAAATTCGGCACAACGCTTTGACCATGGAAGAGAAGCTGCAGGAGGAGCTCAAGGCCAATGCCCTTACCATAATGGGCAAAACAAAATCCACACTCGAAGTACGGGATTTTGCCGAAGAGTATTTCAAAGATGTTCGCGATGACAACTATGCCAAAGTGGCTTCAAGTATTTTTCCTATGCTTGGGATTTTGGGCACGTTTATCGCCATCGCCTTGAGTATGCCTGATTTTACTGTTTCCAGTGGCGACAAACTCGACCAAGAAATCTCCGTGCTTCTTTCGGGGATAGGGACGGCCTTTTATGCATCAATCTATGGTATATTTCTCTCATTGTGGTGGATATTCTTTGAGCGACGCGGTTTGGCCAAGATCGAACGCAGTACCCAGAAACTGGAATCAGTTTATGGGGAGAAAATCTGGAAAAAGAGTGAACTAATCAAGCATGAGCATGCCCAAACTGAGCTCAAAGATCAGAAAATCATCCAGACACTCAAAGAGACTTTCAGTCTTGATTTTATCCGGGATATCAATGAGCAATATATCAAAAATTACAAAACAATTATTGACGACACAACCAACAGTTTCGAGCTTCTCTCCACTCGCATGCATGATGCCTCTCAAGAGCTTCGCAACACGCTCTTGTCCATCAACAGCCGTAAGGAGAGCGTCAATGCCGTATCTGTCATCAAAGAAAATATTGAAGGATTCAACGCCAACGCTCAAGCCCTGCAGCAAAACCTTAGTCACTTTGACCAAAGTGTCGGTCACACATTTAAAGCCCTTGATCACGAACTGGCACAGGCAGTCCAAAAGCTCAGCATGATGACGGAGTTGATCGCCCAGCAAAACACTGTCATTGCCAAACGAACTGCGGATGTGTACTGATGTTCCGACGTGCCAGCGACAAAAGCAACGAAAGCAATTTTTGGATCTCTTATGCTGACCTAATGGCAGGGCTGTTGTTTGTCTTTATTCTCTTGATTGGAGCAATTGTTTCAAAGTCCATTATTCTTCGTGAGGATCTGCACAAAAAAGAGCGTCGTCTCAATGCGACAGAACAAAACCTAATCGACAAAAGAGCAAAACTTGATCTCGCCCAAAAACAACTGGCCACAATGACGCAAAAACTCCACCAGCGAGAAAGCCTGCTTCAACGCGCCAATGAAAACCTCTTTCAAAACAAAATGGTAGTCAAAGAGCAAGGAGATCTTATCGCGGATATCAATACATCATTGACAAAAAACGAGAAGAGACTCAAAGAGAAAACCAAAGTCATTGCAAAGCAGAAGGCAAAAATAGAACTTCAAGCACAGGAGGTCGACAAACTCCATGGTCTACTGCGGGATCTCAAGCTTGATCTATTGCATCAAAAACAACAGGCTGAACTCTCACAAGCGAGCACCTCAGACCTCAACAAAACAATTGTATTGACTCACAATGCACTGAAACTGAAAGAAAAGGAACTTGAACATCTCAACCAGCTCCTTCTTGCCCGCAATGCCAAGGTCGATGCACTCAACAATAAAATTGTCATACTGCAAAATCTTACCGGTGAAAGCAATACTACAATTGAGCAAAAAGAAAAAAAGCTTCAAGAATATATCGGCAAAGTGGTCGTCCTTTCTGGTCAGCTCAATGACAAAGAAAAGGAGCTCAAACTCAAAGATCAAAAGCTCACTGATCTGCTCCATGCACTCGACAACAAAAAAACACGCTACGACGACTTGCTCAGTAAACTTCAAAAACAACGTTCACAAATTCGATCATTGACTGGCATACAGCTCAAGGTCATTGCTGCCCTCAAAGAGACGCTAGGCAGCAAAATCAATATCGACCGCAAGAATGGCGCCTTACGCCTGGCATCAAGTATTCTGTTTGACAAAGGCAGCGATACGCTCAAAGAAGGCGCCAAGACTGAACTGACAAAAGTCTTCAATGATTACATAGGCGCCCTCATAACCAACCAGGCCATCCGCCCCCATCTCGAGCGCATCGTTATCGAAGGGCACACAGACAGCGATGGAGCATATCTGTACAACTTGGCTCTATCGCAGCGTCGGGCACTGGCGGTCATGAATCATCTCTTGACACTCCCCGTAGCAAAAAAATATCATCTCAAAAATCTTCTAGTTGCCAGCGGTCGAGCCTATCTCGACCCCATCAAATACGGAGGATACGAAGACAAAGAAGCCTCTCGGCGGATCGAAATAAAATTCCAACTCAAAAACCGAGATGCCATGCACGAAATTGAACGGATTCTCGATGAGAAATAGCCCCTACGAGCCCTATGCCCTCAGACAGGCTGTATCAGAGGTCGATAAAAAATTGGAATCCCTTCGTAAATCTATCGAAGAGAACAATAGCAAGTCAAAAAAGAAAGGAATCCTTTCTCGGCTGCTCCGATGGTTCACACGCTAGAATCATCGCCGCGGTTGCGTCAATAGTTTCGTGCTATTTTGTATGCAGGATCGTCCTCTTCATGAGTGATATTGGCCTGGGCCTGATCCAAGACGGCTTTGCAATCAAGGCTTAGATGGCGAAGGGTGAGTTTTTTGCCTCGTTTTGCATACCGTTCTGTCAGCTTTTCGATAGCCTCTACACCACTTGAGTCCATCACGCGAGCATTTTTGAAGTCTATAATGATGGTTTTTGGATCGTTCTCCACATCAAATAAATCACCAAATGCCTGAGATGAGCCAAAAAACAGCGGGCCATCCAGCTCGTAGAGTATGCCGCTTTTCCCCAGAAGTCGAGTATGGGCAGTTACCCGAGCATGTTTCCATGCAAAAACCAATGCCGAAACAATCACACCAGCAATGACAGCCACAGCCAGATCAAAAAAGATGGTAACAATCGTTACCGCGACCATCACAAAGGCATCGCTTTTGGGCATCCGTTTGAGGTGGGAAAAACTGCTCCACTCAAATGTACCAATGCTCACCATAAACATGATACCAACCAGGACACCGACTGGAATGACATTGAGCACATCCGTCATGGAGACAACCAGCACCATCAAGCCCACCGCAGCAGTCAACGATGACAAACGCCCCAGACCGCCTGAGGTATAATTAATAATAGACTGCCCAATCATGGCACACCCAGCCATTCCACCAAACAGGCCACTCGTAGCATTTCCCAGCCCAAGCGCAATGCATTCTTTGTTTCCGCTTCCGCGTGTGCCGCTGAGTTCATCCAGTACGGCCAAGGTCAAAAGGGACTCAATGAGCCCCACCAATGCAGCAATCACAGCAAAGGGGAGCACCATAAGCCACGCGGAAGGATCGAACAGCGTCTGAGGAAGATGAAAAGAGGGCAACTGCCCTTCGAATGCACTTAGGTCCGCCAAGTCACCGATCAATACGGTATCAAAATGCCCCAAATAAACCGCCAGTGTCAATGCCACGATGGCCACCAGACCAGACGGGATGACCTGAGTGTAACGCGGCAGCACATACATGATCACCATGGTGGCTCCTACGACGGCATACATCTGCCACCCCTGACCATCAAAAAATTTAAATTGCGCCATCGCGATCACTATCGCCAGACCATTGACAAATCCATATATCGCCGGCAAGGGGACAAGGCGAATAAATTTACCAAAACGCAGCAAGCCAAATGCAATCTGTATAGCACCCGCCATGATGGTTGCCAAGAAAATGTAGTCCAGGATCCCCATTGCCAAAGCGTCTCCGTCTAAGCCATGGGATTTCAGGTGCGTGGCGGCTGCAACAGCCAGCCCCACCAAGACCACAGCCACCGAGCCAGTGGCGCCACTTATCATCCCTGGCTTTCCGCCAATCAACGCAGTGATAGCTCCCAAAATAAATGCAGCATAAAGCCCCACAATCGGGCTGATACCTACAATAAAAGAAAAGGCAATGGCTTCAGGCACCAAAGCTACGGCAACAACCAGGCCGGAAAGAACATCATTTTTTATATTGTCTGTTTTGTAATTTGAGAGAGTAAACACTGCCGGCCTTGGTAAGAAATTTGCGCGATTCTACCACAGGAAGGATTGGATACAGTTGGAGTTCCTTGGGATATTTATGTTAAAATAAAGCAAACAGCCCATCACTCAGGATATATTCATGCACTTTTTGCAGATTTTTAGCCCTTATCTCGTATTTCTTATCGGGACGGTATTGATCATAATTAGTATCCTGATTATCTATTTTCAATCGCGCAAGGAGCGCAAGCGACTCACTGAACTTAGTAACAAAATCAAAGTCTACAATGAGTCAATTGAAGCATACGAAGAGGGGGTGCTTATCCTCTCTCGCGACAACGATGTTCTGTTTGTCAACGAAGAATTTGGGGATTACTTCGGCATAACAGGCGCAGAAGTCACCAAAGAATTTCTAGAAGACGTCCAGCTAAAAAGCATCCTGAATCCATCGGATTCGATTGGATTTCTCGATGCCGTGGATCGACGCAAATATATCAGCGACGTTCAGGTGCCCGGCATGCTCCATCCTGCTCCTGTCAAAATCAGTAGCAACCTCTTTCGGGACCCCTTGGACGATAGTGCATTTTGGCGTGTTATCGTCATGCATGATTTGAGCGAATACTATCGCCTCCAGCAGCAAATACGCAAAACGCAGTCCTACAATGACCTGCTGACTGACTTGCCCATTCAGGGACGCCTCGTGAGCGACTTGGTCGATGCCAATCTGCGTTCCAACATTCACGGCACTTCCATTGTTCTGGCTTTTTTTGGTATCAAACATTTCACATCGCAACGCTCGCTGCTTGGCTACAAAAAAACAAATCTCATGATTCAGCATGCTTCGGAGATTTTAAAAGAGACACTGCAAGAGGGGCAAAAGCTCTATTACCGAGGTCGGGCAGATTTTGCCATACTTATCGCCGACTCTGATCATGCCGACAAAGATATTGCAGCAATCAAGGAGCAGCTAGCTTCGCTAAAAGATACCATGCTGAAACACAACATGGAGGCGGAATTGTCTCAGGCGTTCATGCACCTAGTGCGAGACAAGCGCACGCCCGATGGCATTATCGACCGTTGTCACGAAATGCAACTGGAGTCAGAACAAACAGGCAAGGTCATGCTCGAAAACTCAGAGTGGTTTGCAGAGCAAGGTCTAGACCTAAAAGCTGGAAGCGAGAAGCGCTATCGGTTCACACGCAGTGATTTTTCCAATGCCATCCAGCGCAAAGAGTTTTTTTCATTCTACCAACCCATTTTCAGCCTTGCGGACAATCACCTGATCGGAGCCGAGTACCTCATGCGCTGGAATCATCCCAAGTACGGACTCCTCAGTGCATCGGATTTCCTGGACAAGATTGTCCAACTCAATATGCTCACCGAGGTGACCGACTACCTCCTGGAAAACGTCCTTTCGCACAAAGCATCCTGGGATAACTTTGGCATCAAGGATTTCAACCTGAGTATCAACTTTGCCCTGCCGGAACTTCGCGTTGCAAACTTCGCAGAAAAGCTTGAACGCAAACTCCATGAGCATGCCATCGATGCCGAGACCATCACGATTGACCTCTCTGAAAAACTCCTGGGTGAAGACATAAGCATTTTGCGCAATGAGGTGTCCGTTCTCAAGAAAATTGGTGTAAAGATTGCTATGGATAGTTTTGGCGAGGGCTTTACTCATTTGCGATTTCTAGAGGAGCTGCCTTTCGATACCATCAAGATCGACAAGTCCCTGATTCGCGACATCGAAATCAATGCAGACAAACGGAAACTTGTCTCAGCTATCATTGCGATGGGAAAGGGATTAGGGGTCACCGTAGGTGCCACATATGTTGACAGCAACTCAGCACGCACGACACTCAAGCGGCTAGGCTGCGACTATGGTCAAGGCTATTACTATAGCAAAGCTTTGCCGTTTTTTGAAATGCTCAATTTTATTCAAGCACATCGGGGAAAAGTATCCCAGTCACCCAATCAAGACTCAACAGAGACATCGGGGGCATAGTAGCTTAGCGTACTTTTACCAAAGCGTTTTTGCTTTTCCAGTCGAAGTCCTCCGATTGTTTCAGGCAATACCAGCTTACTCATGTGCTCTATTATCACTTTTTTACATAGCTGAGGGTTGACTTTTGTGATCATATCCAGCGTTTTCTCATAGATATCATCCATGCCCTCACGTATAGAAAAAGGGGGGTCAAAATAAAAATACCCCGCAATACCTTCTCGGCTCAACCGTTCCAGCAGCACAGGAAAATGCTCAAAACTATCGCCGTGCAATGCCGTAGCCTTTGACGGAGCGATGAGAGCAATGTTGACCTGCAAGAGATCAAATACCTTGCGATTTCGTTCAAAAAAGTATGCATGTTTTGCACCACGACTCAGAGCCTCAAGCCCTACAGAGCCACTCCCTGCAAAGACTTCTACAAAAAGGGCATCTACCAAATCGAATTGCAAGGTATTAAAAAGCGACTCTCTCAGGATTGACTTGGAGCTCCGCGTTGTTGCAAGATCTGGAATGCGTATTTTTTTTCCTTTATATTGTCCTGCAATGATAGGAACTTCAAAGTACTTTAGCTTGGGTTCTTTCATAGATTCTCATCATCTCCGGTGCCAAAAATACGATCTCCAGCATCGCCCAATCCTGGAACAATGTACCCTTTTTCATTCAACTTCTCATCCAGTGCTGCTGTATAGATTTCGACATCAGGATAACGTGCATGAAGCGCTTCGACTCCTTCAGGAGCAGCCACAAGGCAAACAAAGGCAACATTGGTCACCCCCTTGCTTTTGAGAAAATCCAAGGCGCTCAAGGCCGAACCACCAGTAGCCAACATGGGGTCAATAAGGAGCACCTTGTTGTCCAGTGCCTGCATGGGTATTTTGTTGTAATAACTATGGGGCTGAAGCGTCACTTCGTCTCGATTCATCCCGAGAAATCCCACCCGAGCATTGGGAAGAATCTCCATAAAAGGATTGAGCATCCCGATCCCTGCACGAAGAATCGTGACGAGTACCGGCTGCTGGACAAGCCTATCCACTTTTGTGACCGCGACAGGTGTCTTGACAACCGTCTCTACCGTCTGGAGATCTTTGGTGACATCAAAGGCCATCAACAGGCCGATCTCATGTAGCAGTTGTTTAAATTCAGGCATGGAGCGTTTTTCATCGCGCAAAAGTGCCAATTTGTGGTGTATCAATGGATGATCGATGACATGGAGTTTCATGGTAGTTCCTCAATAATTTCAATGGATTCGATTATGACAAAAACAACCTAAAAACCTCCCATATATTACCCTTCTTGACGGCATTTGTGCTACAATGATCCATGCAAAACAAAGGAGAGAATATGAAGAGAACCGCGTATCGATTTCGTTTGCGTGACTCGATTGTAGGGTTACAGTTTTTGTTTGTGGCATTTGGTGCTTTGGTACTGGTACCTATCTTGACGGGGCTTGACCCCAATGTGGCACTATTTACTGCGGGGTTGGGAACACTGATCTTCCAGGTGACGACACGGCACAATGTCCCGCCAATCTTTTTGGCATCCTCATTTGCCTTCATTGCACCGATCATTTATGGCGTAGGCAAATGGGGAATAGCGGGCACAATGAGCGGACTCGTGGCCGCTGGACTCTTCTATGTAGCCCTAAGTATTCTTATTCGGATCAAGGGGAGCGGCTTCATTCATCGCTTGCTTCCGCCCATCGTGACCGGTCCTGTTATCATGACAATTGGACTGATCCTTGCCCCCGTAGCCGTACAAATGGCTACGGGACACACAGGGGATGGCAAGATCGTCTTGGTACCATTTGGGGTGGCAATGGCCATCTCCATGATTACACTTCTGGCTACGATTTTTGCCACACTATTGGGCAAAGGGATGGTCAAGTTGCTCCCTATTTTGATCGGGATTGTAGTCGGGTATCTTGTCTCTATTGCTTTTGGGATTGTTGATTTTTCTGCTGTAACGAAAGCTCCCGTCTTTGCCTCACCAAATTTTGTAGTGCCCGAACTCAACTGGGAGGCAGTGCTCTTTATTGTCCCCATTGCCATCGCTCCTGCGGTAGAGCATATTGGTGATGTGCTGGCAATCTCTCGTGTTACAGGTGAAGACTACCTCGACGATCCTGGTCTTGAGAACACACTGCTTGGTGATGGCCTGGCTACAAGCGCTGCCTCCTTGCTTGGAGGGCCGCCTAACACGACTTATTCGGAGGTGACCGGTGCCGTGACCATCACCAAGGCCTTCAATCCGGCCATTATGACCTGGGCGGCCATCTTTGCCATCGTGTTGGCTTTTTTTGCTAAACTGGGTGGTTTTTTACAAACCATACCTGTGCCGGTAATGGGCGGCATCTTGTTGTTGCTCTTTGGACTCATTGCCTCAGTGGGAATGAATACGCTCATTCACGCCAAAACCGACCTCTCTAATCCACGCAATATGATCATTGTTTCCTTGATTCTTGTGTTTGCTATCGGTGGCATGAGCTTCAAATTTGGCGGTGTAGGCTTCAGCGGTATTGGCTTGGGGGCAATTCTTGGTATCGTTCTCAATCTCCTGCTTCCCCAAGGGCACCATGAAAACAATCCGCTCGATGAATATGCCGAAATGCCGGATGATCTTGAATAATCAGGGAGTTTTTACATTCCCTTCTTTATAATAAACCAAAAAAGTGAGCCACCATGTCCCATGAAATCCTGCTAGAGACAAAAATTGCCGACCTCCTCAATGATCATGATGGAATGAAAGATATTCTGATCGGCATTAACCCAAAATTTAAGAAACTCAACAATCCTGTCCTGCGACGCACCCTCGGGCGTATTGCCAGTGTCCGACAGGCGGCTATCGTCGGCAACATGGACCCCATGGATCTGGTCGATCAGCTCCGCAAGGCCGTCGGACAAGAACCCATCTGTCAAGATTGTGAAATCAAGTCCGATGATTGTGTGATACCTTCACTTCCCGTCGAGCGCCCCGACTGGGCAGAGCAAAGCTCTCAGCAGACCTTCGATGCCAATGCCCTGCTTGATGCCGACAAAAACCCTCTGGCTGAAGTGCGCAAAGCCCTCCATAAGCTCCAGTCCGGAGAGATGCTCACTCTCCTGGCGGATTTTCAGCCCGAGCCGCTTATTGAAGAGTTTGCCAAAGAGGGGCACGATACCTACACCTATGAGAATGATGAGTTCCAGTACGTGACGCTTATCCGAAAAAAGGCTTGATTCCCTTTTTGGGTTTTGGCACAGTGGACAAAACGAGACATCAGGGGGACTTGCTATGAATGTAGCCTACTTTTATGATCCACTTTTCCTCCACCATGACACCGGCACCCATCCTGAGTCACCCGAGCGCCTCCATGCGATCGAGCGGGCAATTGACCCGATCCGAGATCGACTGATTTTTCGTGAGCCATTTCGTGTCTCTGAGGAGGTTTTACGGCTCAATCATAGCACGCAACAGATCGAGGCCGTACACGAAGCCTCCGCTGCATCTGCATCTCTTGACCCTGATACTGTCTGCTCCTCCGACTCCTATGATGCCGCACGAATGGCCGTGGGCGCAGGCCTGCAAGCCATTGACGGTATCCTGGCTGGCGATTTTGATCGGGCGTTCTGTGCCGTTCGCCCACCAGGACACCACGCCACCCCGACCCAGTCAATGGGCTTTTGCCTCTTCAATAATATTGCCATCGCCGCCCGATATGCCCAATCCAAAGGCTGCGGTCGGATCATGATCATCGACTTTGATGTCCATCACGGCAACGGGACTCAAGATGCATTTTGGGAAGATGATGCGGTGATGTATTTCTCATCCCATCAGGCCTTTGCCTATCCAGGTACTGGGATGGAAGATCACCGTGGAGCAGGCAAAGGGAAGGGCTACACCTCCAACCATCTCATCATGCCCGACAGCGGCGATGCCGAAGTGCTCGACATCTATCAGAATGACTTGCCGCCGATTGTAGAGGCATTCGACCCTGAACTCATCCTTGTCTCCGCCGGCTACGACCTCCACGAGAGTGATCCACTGGCTCAACTCAATGTCACGACCGAGGGAATACGCCAAATCGTTCGAGCGATTCTGGATTCAGCTGATGTGCCGTTTGTATTTTTTCTCGAAGGAGGATATGACGTGGAAGCGTTAGGGAGGAATGTGCGGGTCACACTAGAGGAGATGATGGAGTAGGGCGCGGTTGATGGTCGCGCTCTACCAGATGCTGCTATATCTTTGACAACACAAACCCATCCATATCATCGACTACTTCTTCCAGTGTTCGCTCACCGTTGATCACATGCAATAGACCTTTGTCTACGTAAAAGGCCTGAATGGCTTCGAGCGGATCAGTGTAAATCTTCATCCGGTCGTTAAAAACCTCTTCATTGTCATCGCTGCGTCCTTCACCGGGCGCAGCCTCTGCGGCGCGGCCCAGGATACGCTCGCGCGCGACGGCTTCACTGACGCGCACTTCGATCACTGAGGCCAGTTTGATGTCATTTTGCTCAGCCAGTAGGGCGTCAAACGCTTCCATCTGCTCTACGCTGCGGGGATAGCCATCGATGAGGACATTGGCCACTGGAGCCTGATTGATAGCCGAGACAATGGTATCGACGATGATAGTGAGTGGCACGAGGGCGCCACGGGAAATATAGCTCTCAATCTCCGCTCCGAGCTCGCTGCCGCTGGCAACTTCAGCGCGGAGCATATCGCCGGTGGAGTAGTGGACGAGATCATCGGGATGTTTTTTGGCGATGAGGCTCGCGTCCGTGGTCTTGCCTGAGCCGGGGGCTCCAATGATAAGGAAGAGGTTTTTCATGGGTTGTCCTTTGTTGTGCTATGGGCGTTTGGTGCTGCGGCAACAGCACTCTACGGTTTTACTCTGCTAGAGATTAGGCTGTCGGAGTCTGGCGGATACGGAGACTGAGCTCTTTGAGTTGTTCGGTATCGACTGGGCTGGGTGCCTGGGTGAGGAGGCATTGAGCGCGTTGTGTCTTGGGGAAGGCGATCACATCACGGATACTTTGGGCTCCCGTCATCAGCATGATCATTCGATCCAATCCCAGCGCAAAGCCTCCATGTGGCGGTGCGCCAAACTTGAGGGCTTCGAGCAAGAAGCCAAATTTCTCTTGTGCTTCTTCTTCTGAGATGCCGAGTAGTTTGAAAATTTCAGCCTGAATATCTTCTTTGTGGATACGGATCGATCCACCACCAAGTTCAGTACCATTGAGAACAATGTCATATGCAATGGACGCAATAGCCTCAACATCATCTGTGTCAAGGGATTTGGGCATGGTAAAGGGATGATGGAGAGCCTTGACTCGACCATCTTCGACTTCAAACATTGGGAAATCCATAACCCAGACAAACTCAAATGTCCCCTCAGGAATGATATCCATCATCTCGGCCAAGTGGATACGGAAGCGCCCCATGTAGTCCCAGACCAGCTTTTTATCTCCAGCACCAAAGAAGACAGCATCGCCCACCTCGAGCTCGCAGCGGTCAATGATCGCCTGAATGTCTTCATCGGTAAAGAACTTAGCAAGAGGACCTTTAAGTCCGTCTTCTTTCATTTGGAAGTAGCCCAAACCCTGCGCG
>CAZCAZ010000013.1:0-20229 GCA_964496735.1 uncultured Nitratifractor sp.
CGATCGAAGTCGGTCACTCGGGCATTTTCGCCCAATTCTTCAGCAAGCGTCTCGGCATGCTCACGGTTGCGAGAGAGGATAAGAACATCGGCACCGGCACGCAAGAGATGCTTGGCGGCCAGCCGCCCCATCTCTCCAGATCCGACCACGACCCCCGTCATGCCACGCACCGACCCGCCACTGGAGTCAATGGCCTGAGCGACCGCGACCGAAGCGATGGAGATGGGGTTTTGGGAAATGTTGGTGACGTTGCGCACTTCAGCTGCACATTTGACCGCATAGCTAAGCACACGATTGAGCTCTTTGCCTGCCGTACCGTTGGCATGCGAGAGGCGAAAGGCCTCTTTGACCTGACCGGTAATCTGCGCTTCTCCGATCACCAGCGAATCCAAAGAAGAAACAACCGAAAAGAGGTGCTCTACTGCCGCCTCATCTTCGAGGCGCAATGCCGTCGAGCTGAGTTCATCAAATTCCGCATCGGTCAGTTTGCTCAATAGTCCAATGGCTGCATGATAGGTGGCAAAATTGTCTCGGGTGGCTGCGACGATCTCAATGCGATTGCAGGTATTGATTACAAAGGCCTCAAGCACCATATCAAGCCCTACAAAGAGATTGAGGAACCGCTTTGTTGCTGCCTCATCTGCAAAGGCGATTTTTTCCCGACTCTCGAGTGAGCAGGTTTTGTAATTGAAGCTTACGACCAGATAGTTCATCAAAAATTCCTCTCAATCATCGCACGTGCTATCTGCTCGAGCGAAGGCTCTCCTGCCGACGCCATCAGGGTGATGGCCTCGACAATGAGCGCCTTAGCCTCCTCTTGGCTGGCGGGGATGACACGGTGCCGCTCCATCTCCGACATGATCCAAGCCTGATCATCACGCGAAAGCGTCTGGCCATGCAGTCGGATCAAGCGCGCCCTGCCCGCTGCATCCAGTGCCTCATAAAGATAAATATACGGCAACGTCGTCTTCCCTTCGACGAAATCATGCATGGCCGGCTTCCCCAACGTCGTACTCTCCTGGGTAATATCAAGCAGGTCGTCAATCATTTGAAATGCCAGACCCAGGTTGCGGCCATAGGTACGATAGATGGCACGATCTTTTCCGGCCAACAAAGCCGCTGCTTCAGCGCTGGCTTGGATCAGAGCAGCCGTTTTGCCATCAATCATATTGAGGTAGGCATCGCGATCGGCATTGAAACGTTCAGCAAGAAGGATGTCTTGCCGCTCGCCAAGGCTCAGACGCACGACGGCTTCAGAGACCACCTTGGCCACTTCCCGATCAATATCATTGAGTTCATAGAAGCCTTTGGAGTACAACACGTCACCAAACATAATGGCCGTTTTGTTGTCAAAAGCAGCGTTGATCGAGGGGCGCCCACGACGCACATGGGCCTCGTCAAGTACGTCATCATGCAGGAGACTGGCAGCATGGATCATCTCTACGACAGCAGCCGTTTTGACGGCTTGTAGAGACGAACCGGCGATCGTAAGTATCAGCTTGGCTCTCAGGCGCTTACCGTGTGGCAGACGGCCGTAGAGCATTTTGGCATCGGCGTCGCCCAGATCAGCGACGTATTGTTCTATTTTGCGTTCGACGGCTTCGAGCATCGGGCTACCTACTCCTGCTGGGTTACGATAGCACCCACTGCTTCAATGTAGAGAGAGTTTTTGACATCTTCAAATCGCTGCGCTTCACTGAAAGGGAGGCTTTTGACCATCTGTTCAAATTCTTCCTCGAGCCCTTTGTCTTCGAGCAGTATCTCCAATGCCGCCATCCGATCGAACAATTTGTCCACCTCAAGGTTGACAATCGAGTCATTGGCCATACGTGCTATATTGAAAAAATTTTCTTTGGGGGTGGTCACCATGTAGTCATCGTCATCAAATATATTCATTGTGTTTTTCCTGTCGTGAGTTTCAAAGGAAATAATTATACTCTAAAAGGCTTTAGCGCACCTCAAAATACATCATCAGTGTCGGTCGGTACCAGCTAAAATCATCATCCGATACCATCACGTAGCGATTTTTACCTACTTTGGTAAGCCCTTCATAGTTGTCCACCCACCAGCCAGAATGCATGTCCATCTTGGCCAGTACTTTTGTCCGGCAGGCTTGGCCAGGCTTGTGCTTGAGGTAGACTTTTTTGAGCGTCACGACAAACGGATAATTCCAGCGTATAAAGGCCCGCTCCAGCACCAAAAGATTGCCATCATCCATCACAGCCATCGAGACAATGCCTGTGTTGATCTCTTTTTCAGGCCGGAATGCCCAGACCTTTCCCGAGAGTGAATAAATGCGCTGATAGCCATCGCGGTGATTACGCGTGGGGTTTTCTGCGGCAGTCAGTAGACCATATTTTGGATGCCATGCTACGGCTTCGAGTGCACGGTTATTGCTGACATAATTGGTAGATTTTTTTAAGTCGGATGGCAAGGAATACTGTGTCGAATACATCCGACCAAAACGGGCGCCTCGTGTACCAACATGACGTATTCTCGATGGGCTGCCCTCAAAAGAAATCAACACATTGCCCCGTCCATCCTGTGCCAACCCTTCGCTATCATGCGTCGCATCGGCACCGGCAAAGCGGACACCATTGCTTCCTCGGAGCCAAGCGGCACGCCGAGGCTTTACATGAATACGGCGACCAAAGCTCACCTGAAAATCATAAAGTGCCCCTCGGTCACTCACCATCAACATGGTTTTGCTTTTGGGATCGTAGTTCAGATCCGAGATCCCCCCAAAAGGAACCCCACTGATCGCGCCAAACGAAAGGCGCCTCTGGTCTATGATATGAATGCCCATATAGTCAATATTTTTTTTAGGCCGAAGGGTGCTGTGGCCTTTGGGGGAAAATCCTGCATCAGCTGCAGTCAAAGCAACACCAACCATGATCAAAACTCGCGCCCATCGCCTCATACAATTTCCCCTCCACCCAGCAAGCGTTCGCCTTCGTAAAATACAGCAAACTGCCCCTTGGCCAAGCCAAAAACAGACTCAGAGAGCTGCACGGTACCCGTATCACCCTCAATCGTGACATGCCCATGGACAGGCTGGGTACGGTAGCGGACTTTGATCTCACAGGCGAAGGCACTGCGCTTGTCATGCAGATTGATCCGTTTGATGGCGAAACGATCGGCATACAGATCGTCGCGCTTGGCGACGGTGATCTGGTTGCGCTCTGGGTTGAGATCGGCTACATAATGGGGATCATGCGCCCCATCAACCGTAAAACCACGTCGCTTGCCAATGGTATAATGCAGGTAGCCCTTGTGTGAACCTACGACGCGCCCTTCTGTGTCCAGAACCTCACCCGGCTGATCGACTGGGATATGCTGTGAGAGCGTTTCGACGTAATCGTCATTTTCAACAAAACAGATCTCTTGACTCTCTTTTTGGGTCGCAAAATCTGCCAAAATAGGTATCCTGGCCGCATAAGCCTTGACCTCTTCCTTGATCCAGTTTCCCATAGGAAAGAGCAAGCGAGGCAAGACTTCAGGACGCACTTCGGCGAGAAAATAGCTCTGGTCTTTTTTCTTGTCCTGCGCCATAAAGATCGTACCACCTTCATTGCGGACGTAGTGCCCCGTGGCAACACGATCGATCCCCAAGGTATCTGCGAAATCGACCATGGCGCCAAATTTAATCGTGCGGTTGCACATGACACAGGGGTTGGGCGTGATCCCCTCTGCATAGGCTGAGACAAAATAGTCAATGATGTTTTCCTGAAAGGTATCTGTCAGGTCGTGAATGTGCAGATCGACCCCTAGATAATCCGCAACTTTTCTGGCACGAGCGATGTTGGTGTCGTGGTACGACGGGTTGTCATGAAGACGCATATAGACACCCGTCACCTCGTACCCTTGCTCTTGCAGCAGCACCGCAGATACGGTTGAATCCACTCCGCCACTCATCCCCAAAAGTACCTTTTTATTCATCCAGCACCTCTACAATGCGCAGCACAGCATCATCGCGATACTCTACCATTTCCGCAATTGCCACAGGCCGAGCATCGGCCAAGAGTAGGATTGCAGACATAACCGATGACTCAAGCTCGATGATGTCACCTACGGCAAAGTTCATCTCCTGTGGCAGGATACGCATGCGCCCTTCAAGAAGGCGATGTTTCCCCGGACCTGATGTGCGAAGCGGCTCAGGCTCTGTCGAGACAATATGGAGCACTTCGTGCCCATTGACCTGCCCCAGTTTGGCACGCGCTACAATCTGATCATTGCGCACAATACGGAGATGCAGAGGGTCGCAACCGTCGACAAGACTTCCCTTCTCTAGCTTCTTGAGACTTTTTTTGGTGACATGGGTGTTTTTGAGTGCCAGATAGGTTCGATCGTCCAAGGATCGTCCCAGCACATCGATTCGCAAGGGGTCTGCTTGGCGATCAGACATGTAGCTCCTCCACAAAGCGGATCATCAGATTCTCCTTGTCTGCTGGCATCAAATCATTTGGTACTTCCTGACCCGTGCTCACATAGCTAATGGGAAGTTTCTTTTGCAGTGCAAAGCCCAATGCCTCTCCGATCCGGCGTGTCTCGTCAAACTTGGTCAAAATCAAGCTATCAATGTCGACAAAAGAGAAATGCTCGTATATCGCCTCTATGTCATCGTATTTGGCCGTAGCAGAAATCACCAATGCCGTCTCGATGTCTCGTTGGGGTAAGCTTTTGATAAACTCAACCGTCTTGATCAGACGACCAATATCGTAGGGGGAGATGCCGGCTGTATCGATCAAGATCACATCAAAATCTTTGAGGCGCTCCAGTGCCGCACTGAAGCCATCAAGCGTATCGACCTTCAGATGCGTCAAGCCCAATGTCACGGCGTAGTGCTCCAACTGCTCATACGCACCGACCCGGAACGTATCAAGATTGATCAGCGCCACACGCCGAGGGTGAGCCTCGTCGAGACTGTAACGGGCAGCCAGTTTGGCAAGCGTCGTTGTTTTGCCTACGCCGGTAGGGCCTAGGAGCATGAGTGTTTTATGGTCTTGGGCCTCTTCTGGCACGACACGGATACGCTCATCCATCTCTTCGAGCACGTAGGCAATGAGCAGAGACTTGTCCTCGGCCATACTCTCATCAGCCAACGGATCAAGCAGGGCATCCAGCCATGCAGGCTGCAGGCCCTTGTCTCGCATCATGCTTTTGACCTCCCCGATCGCGCTGGAAGATGGTGCCTCCGGATGCATGGCACTCTTCATGCGCTCCATTTGGTCGCGCAACTGATGAATTTCTCCGATGAGCTCCTGCTCCTCATCGATCCCGATACTCGCCAAATAGTCCTCTTGCGGTACCGAGACAACAATGTGTGCCGACAGGTGCCCATCTTCATCCCGTCGTTGCGTCGCACGCAAGAGTTTGAGCTCGCTAAATACACCATATTTTTCCCGCGCCAGATCAAACGCCTCTCGGGGCGTGGGGGCTACAAAAGATTCTTCGATCATTGTCGTACTCCTTTTTTCCAATGGACATCGTGCATCCGCTCCAAAGGCATCACGACCGAGTCCCGCTCACACCAGTGGGGGTGCGGCAGACGCAGTCGTGATGTCTCGATTCGGCGATCATCATAAAATATCATATCAAGGTCAAGCGTCCGGGGAGCATTGGCAAATGAACGCACCCGACCAAAGCGTTTCTCAACAAAGAGAATATAGCGCAAAAATGCCTGCGGGTCAAGCGCCGTACGCAGATGCACCACCGCATTGTAGAAATCAGGCTGGTCCGTGTAGCCAAACGGCGGGTTACGCAGGATCGGGCTGGTCGCTACGATCGTCACCTGTCGCCCCTGCTGCCAATACCGAAACAACGCCTCAAAGCGCCCCATCACGTCCCCGACATTTCCCCCGATCCCGACCAGTGCATCGTATCCGCTGTGGATCATGTGATGTGCTCGCCATGGAAAGTGGCGTGTCGTGTGCCAGGTGAATGGGGGCATCGAGACTCCTTTTTCTTGCTGCATCATCACATTGTACCCGCGCAGGACAGGGAATGGCCCACCCTACGCGTATTTGAAAGGGCGGACATGAGATCTGTCCCTATGCCCCACGCTTCTCACTCCCCCAGGACCCTGGCTCTGCCATGCTCCATCACCACAGTATCTTCTATTCGGATACCAAATTCACCCGGAATATAGATTCCCGGTTCAATCGTATAGACCATCCCATCCTCGATCCGGGTTTTACTCCGACTGGAGATGACAGGAAGTTCGTGGATATCGAGCCCCACACCGTGACCAGTAGAATGGACAAAATACGACCCGAAACCGGCCTTTTCGATCACATCGCGCGCTAGCGCATCGACCTTGCGAGCGCGCATGCCGCTGCGAGCTTTGGCGATGGCACGGTCGTGCGCCTTGAGTACGGTGTCATAAGCACGCTGGATCTTGCGAGATGCGAATCGCTGCTCGTAATCGAAGGCAAAACCTTTTTTGATCCGAGCTGTACGGGTGCGGTCGGAACAGTAGCGCTTGTATTTCAGTCCAGCATCCACCAAGAGCAAGTCGCCCTTATGGAGTATGCTGTTCGTGTCGGGGTGCGCATGGGGCTTGGCGGCGTTGGCATTGAGGGCGACAATGGGGTCGAAGCTGAGCGGTCGCCCCGCGTCTCCATGCATCACCGCTTCGGCTACTTGATAAAGCTTCTGCTCACTCAAGCCCTTGCCTGCCACGTCAATCAAAGCAGCAAACTCCTCAAAGGCTTCTGCGCCCAATCGTGCCGCTTTGTCGAGTATCTTGATCTCGCGGGGGCTTTTGATGATGCGCTGCTTTTGGCCGAGAAGGAGCTTGGCTTTCCATGCTGTTTTTGTGCCGCTTTCTAGTCGATCAAACGTATAGACATCCCACTCTTTTGGATCGTAAGCGATCGTTTTGGGCTTGGATTTCTGGATGCGCTTGATGGCCACCTTGACCAGATCTTGGGCGATGATCACCTTCGCGCCTCGTACATGCTCCTGCGCATCGACCGTGTAGCGCCCATCGGTGATGAAGTACGCTTCGGAATCTAGCTTTAGGTAGATCGCATGATCACAGCTGTATCCGCATGCATAATAAAGGGCGCTCTCGTCACGATGGATGCGGTTCATTGATTGGATCTATGCCTGCTTTTGAGATGCGGCCATCTCGTTGAGAATCTGCGTCATGCCGATCATCGCCAAATGGTAGCCAAACGGCCCCATCCCAGCAACAACACTGGCAACAACCTCAGCCGTCATGCTGTGACGACGGAACTCTTCACGGGCATGGATGTTGGTCAAATGGACTTCGATTACCGGCAGCTCCACTGCGGCAATGGCATCACGAATGGCGATGGACGTATGGCTGTAGGCAGCAGGATTGATGATGATCCCATCCGCGTCCCCCATGCACTCTTGGATGCGGTCGACTATCTCGCCCTCAAGGTTGCTCTGGAAAAATTCGATTTCGATTTTATTTTCAGTGGCAAAATGTTTCATTTGCTCGTGGATTTCTTCCAGTTTCATGGGGCCATATATGTGCTGTTCTCGGTGTCCCAGCATGTTGAGGTTGGGCCCTTGGATGACGACGATTTTCATTTCAATTCCTTATGGTATAATATACGCAATATTCTATAGAATTCGCCATTAAAGGTCGTTTAGATGTCCGTAAAAATTCTCATTGCTGATCACATTTTTACCCCTGAGGGATTTCGCAGCAATGAAGCCGTGGCTTTTGATACGTCCATCCTGGCAGTGGCTCCGCCTGATCAACTCACAGCCCGCTATCCCGATGCCATCCTGCTGCGCACCCCGCCTCACACTATCATCTATCCTGGCCTCATCAACCCACATGTCCATCTCGAATTTTCCGCCAACCGCAGCACCTTGAACTATGGCGATTTTATGGCATGGCTGGAGAGCGTGATCGAAAAACGGGATGAACTCATCAATCGCTGTGATCATGCCGTCATGGCTGAGGCCACACAGGCGATGCTGCGCAGCGGGATTACCCATTTTGGAGCCATCAGCAGTTTTGGGAGCGACCTTGAAGTGTGCCGTCATGCACCACAGCGGGTGACGTTTTTCAACGAATTAATCGGCTCTTCGGCTCAGGCAGCCGATATGCTTTATGGGGACTTTCTTGAGCGGCTAAACCACAGCATGAACGTCGCCCCCCACGAGCGAATCACCCCGGCTATTGCCATCCACGCCCCCTACTCCGTCCATCCTGTGCTTCTCTCCAAAGCCGTCACGTTGGCCAAAGAAAAGTCCTTGCCTCTTTCGGCTCATTTTCTCGAATCGGGAGCTGAGCGCGAATGGCTCGAACAAAACAGCGGTGGCTTTCTTGGATTTTTTCAAAAATTCTTTTCTACGGACCGTGCTGTTACCTCAATCGATGAGTTCATGCATGCTTTTGATACGTACCCGACTCTGTTTATCCACGGCGTCCACACCACAGCTCGTGAGCGAGAGCATTTGGCCGCCCATGGGCACACCATCGCCCATTGCCCTCGCTCCAACCGCCTGCTTGGCTGCGGACGTCTGCCAATCGAAGATCTCCAAGGGATGCCCATGGCACTGGCCACGGATGGGCTGAGCTCCAACTGGTCATTGAATCTGTGGGATGAAATGCGTGCCGCCCTGATGCTGCACCACCAAGGCCCCCTGCCCCAAATAGCCGAACGTCTCATCCGCTCTGTTACACAAGATGCAGCAAAGGCACTCCACTCGGACGCCGGACGGATCGTCTCGGGTGCGCCAGCCGACCTGATCACCGTCACGCTGCCTGAACACGTCGAGGATCCGGCACAACTGGCGTTGCAGTCCATCCTTCACACCCACGAAGCGAGTCAAATCTTTATCGAAGGAGCAAACGTCAACTGATATGGAAGAAATTATCAAACTCATCCCCTTGCTACTGATCGCACTGCTGGCTGATACGTCTATTATCCTTTTTATCCTCGTACCGCCTGTCCTCTTTGGTGGGACGTTTGCCTTCATCGAGTGGGCATCTCAGTGGTTTAGTCCTTTTGCCTTTGTTGATATATTTCAGATCGGCATGTACACCGGTACTACGGCACTCATTTCCCAGTTTGTTCCTCTCTTTTTGACTGCCGTGACCCTGGTGTGGCTGCGGCATCATTCGCGCCCCTACACATGGCAGCTTGGCCTTTTGGGTCTGCTTTTGGGGGGAGTATATGGCTTGGTGCACTATTATATGACCGACGGAGGTCTAGGAGATGTCGTAGGATTTGTAGCCATTATGAGTGGGATTGGTGCCTACATCGTCGATCGATTCCAAAAACAGCGCGGCACAGCACCTCTGCCCACACAGCAGCTTTTTATCGCGTCGCACACGACCGGTGATCTGCAAAAGGTGGCCTTCCAAACCGACCGCCTCGACCTGCAGAGTGTTGACCTCGCCCTCTCTGATACCATTTTTGAAACCTTTACCCCTGAGGTGACCCGTTTTATGTCAACACGAGCCCCCATGATCCCCGCAGAGAGTGAACAGTTTTTGCGAGAAACACTGATCAGGATTGCACGGGGCGAAGAGATCGTCCTCGCAATTCGCGAGACCTACACACAGCGCTTTCTGGGCGTTTGTGGCATCCATGCACGTGACGACGCTTCACGTCCCGAGCTGGGAATTTGGCTACGAGAAGATGCACAGGGGTATGGCTACGGCAGCGAAGCGATACAAGGACTCATTGCCTGGGGATCGACGCACTTGGTCACAGATGCCTTTCTTTATCGCGTCTCACCTCACAATCATGCCAGCATCAGTATCGCAGAAAAAGAAGGTGGGCGTATTTTGCCCAAGCATAGCCTTGCCTCCAGCACAATCCATACCATCACCTACCACATTCCTCTTCAGATTCCAGCACCCAACCACCGACAGGCTGTTCTCAAGCTTTGGACAACACAAGATAGCCATGACGGGATCCTGCGCTCCGAGAGATATCGCCTCAAGCAGGAGCCAGATATTCTCCTCGAATCCCATCCGCCCGCGCGCATGCATGCATACTCCATCGTGGGTCGCCGCTTGGCGATCCTTGACCAGCGACTCGAGCAAAACCCCAAAAGCTGGATCGAGGCTGGGGAGCGCATTCATCATCTCCTGCTTAGCCCAGACACCGCTATGCCATTTTTCAACAAAGACGCCGCCATTGCGCTGGCCATATATCGCATCAGCACCCAAGTCCCGGATCTACTCTCCATTGAGATCATTAGTGCCCTCACTCTCGATCCAGCCGACCCAACGATCACCAATGAGCATGACCCAATCGCTAGCGTCCGCACGATAGCCGCAATCCCTAGCAATTACTACGTGCTTATCTTTTCCATCAACGGTCGCCACAAATATATCTATCACTTTCACTCAGATGGGAAGCAGGTTTTTCAAGACGTGCATACTATGGGAGGGACTTCGGGAGGGACTTCGGGAGGCTCTTCTGCACATGCGACTGCTTTGATCCCTCTGTCCTTGCCGGCGGGTCAGGAAGAGCAGGAGGCTTCAGCCGAGTAGCCCCTGACTGCATTGGACTGCAAGAGGGTTGCGAAGCTACTTGGCCTCCATGAATGCTTCGTCCAGCTGATCATCATACTTTTCCCAGACAGAATAAATCGGGTGCGATTTTGCTTCCGGGGAAAGCTTGGCGATCGCATCCAGATCTGTCTGGCACTCTTCGTAGTCTGCATCCTTGATTTTTAGGTATTTTTCACACACATACTGCGTCATACCGTAATCATGCAAATCATACGAAACACTGATAAGACGGCGCACAAAAACCCAATAGCGCGTCAGTTGGTTTTCGAGTGCTTTGTCTGAGCTGTTTAGGAAATTTAAGGCTTCTTTCTCAAGCACCTGATAGGATTTGACTTGCTTCTTTTTGTATTCGTATATGCAGGATATGGTCGCCAATGAATTGGTGAAATCACTATCCTTGTCATAAGCATCCTGAAGCAATGTGAGTGCGGTGTCGTACCGCTGCGTCATGTTGGCCTCATAGATTTGGTATCCCAGATTATTGTAAAGCGCCGTGGTCGCGTATTCATACAATTCTTCATGCCCATTGATCAGCCTCATGATGCGATCGTATCGCGCCACGTTGGCCGTAGCGTTGTTGTCATAGTATGAGGTCATGTGCAGCGTATTGGGGTTGAGAGGGCAGGCCTTGATCCCCTTTTTTGTATACCGTAAAGCCCAGGAGTCCACCCCCTGTTCATCCGAATAAAAATCTCCGATTCTGTTGTAAATCTGCGAGACAAAGAATTGCCGAGAATGATTCATATCACGAATACGATTGCCCGTTTCATCGTAGAGCGTCACCATCGGCACCGTGATGTTGCTCTCAAGCATGACTTGGAGTTTTTTGTCCAGATATTCGATGTAATTGTCTGGAATCTCTTTGGCAATGAGATTCCAGGTGGTATTTCCTTCTTGTCCCTGATTGTTGAAAGCAATGATCTGCTCAAAAAAAGGATCAAGGCTCTCATCGCTCATCTCACTCTGTGCAAACGCATCCAACCACATTTTGTCACGGGTTTTCATCGTATTTCGCTGCCAGGTATCCGTCTGGAACATATCCAAATACCTCACACTGTAGGCACGAAATGCCTCATCACTGTCCATGACGTAGTCATAACCGGCAACAACCAGCTCACTGATTGTTTTTGCGCTGGCATTGGCATCGACTTTTTGCCGAATGATCTTATGATACATTTCAGCATTGGGTGCATGTTTGGCCGAATTCTCAGTTTTCATGTAGTGTTCAATTAGCGTCGCAATCATAACGACTACCAATGCTGTCAACAGCATCACCACCAGAGCACGCACCTTGCTAAAATTCTCCACCGTAGCGTACATGGCCACGATCAAAATACCGACCCATAGGCCGACACCATAATCAAGTATTTTTTCAAGCAAAGGAGCGCCGGCAATCCAGACAATGATCGAGGCAGCAATATTGGGTATGGTGGAGAGCACCAAGACAGCAAAGACTTCTTTGTAGCGTGCTTGCCCTCGAAATAATCGACCCAGCAGGTAATAAACCAAGGCAATAAAAGCTGTCATTGGCCACAGAAGCACACCCAGCAAAGCACCAAAAAATATAGAATGCGTGGGGAGACCTGGCATCATCCAAGTCGTGACATAGCCCTCCGCAACGAACAAAATAATCGTAATGATCTTCAAGCGCCCGCTTGCCATAACATGCCGAATGGTTTCACTCGGTTCAAACCAGATGCTTAGCCAGGGGTAATAGTTGTCTTCATGCATGCATGCCCTCCTTTGAATGGCCGAATTATAGCCAAGAGAGCTTCGTGCATATCTTAAGAAACAATCATAATCTCAATCGTTGAGGATCTCCTTGCTGTGGCGTGCATGATCAAACGTCGCTCCTAGATGTGCACAAAGGCTCATGGCATCCTGTTGCGCAATGGCCAGCGAGGTGCTGGCTCCTGGACTTGGTGTCATATTGAAAATTGCACCCCCTTGGATAAGCTTGGCTTCGCCCATCATAAGCTTATGCTCTCTTTTGTCGATAATCTGAGGTCGCATACCACCATAACCATCTGCAGCGATCAGGTCATCTGCGTGCATAGAGGGGATGATCTTCTGGGCATCTTTTACGAAAGTGTGCTTCCCGATAATCGGTATCTCATCCAGAACATTGTGGATAATGTAATTACGGATTGTTTTGTCTTTGAAGAGATCATAATAGACCTCCAGCGTATCTTTGTTGAGGCTGAGCGCCTCAAAGAGATCTTTGATATGTAGTTGCCGATAACGCTCCAGCTTGGGCAGCGCGAAGGCTGTGGGGCCAAAACGGGTATTCCAACCAGCCGTCACATCCGGATCAGCATGCACGGCGGCGAAGGGAAGCTTGGGGTTTTGCATGGTGTACACTTTGGAATTGAGCAGTTTTTCACGCGTGAAGAAAAAACTCCCTCCGATTGGCAAAATAGCCCAGTCATGTCCATAGCCCATGTGTTGTGCAAAGAGGAGCGAATACGCCCCGGCATTGGCTACTACACTTCGGGCACGGAACGTGCTGTTTGGGGTCACGACCTCATAGATGCCATCCACTTCGCGAATGGTGGTCACCTCTTCGTTGTAGTGCATTTGAATGTTTTTGTCTTCTTCGAGCGCTTGCGTGATAAAACTTTCGCTCAATTTTTTGAAGTCAACGGTCGTGATCTCCCCGTTGACCCCCAGTGCCATGATATTCTCTGTGCGCCCCTCGACAATGCGGGGTTCTTTTTCGGCCAGTTCGTCTCGCCCCATCTTGACAAAATACGGAAACAGCTCGCCAAAGGTCTTGTAGCGCTCATCGAGACGTGCTATCTCCTCATCGCCCACAGCCAAGATCATCTTGTCCCGTCGAAATCCAATCGACTCTTCGTGACCAAAGTGCGTGACATAGTGAGCGATCATTGATGCATTGTGCTTGACCTTTGCTGCTTTTTCCAGTGTATAGTTGGTCTCAATGTCTCCGATATGTAGCGTTTGAGAGTTGGCCTTTGGGCTGGAATTGAGCATCGCAGGTTCATCGTATTTTTCAAACATGATGATATTGCGTATATCGGTATAGCGTGAAAGCGTAAACAACAAGGCGCTCCCAGCCACACCAGAGCCGATGATGGCAGTATCAAAAATCTTGTTGACGATCATAGTCGTATCCTTTGGTAGTATGGAATACGAAACGATACCCATTTTATCTTGAGAAATTAGCTATATTTTTGAATAATTTCTTATTTATTTTACAAAATAGAGTGATTGTGAATATCGCTCTCAATTATTTATAATTATCCGCCATTTACATCACAAGATATTGACCACTACTTTGCCCTCTTGCATGTCAAAGACCGCACGACTCCCCTCGGTCAGTTTGTCTTCGAGGATCAGCTCAGCCAGGCGGTCTTCGACCACCTCATAAAGGGCACGCTTGAGCGGACGGGCGCCGTAGACCGGATCAAATCCAGCTTCGGCAATGTAGGCCTTGACAGAAGGGGCAAGATTTACCGTAATGTTGCGATCTGCCAGCTTCTTCTCGATACTTTTGAAGAGAATGTCAACGATACGGGTGATCGCTTCCAGATCAAGTGGGTTGAAGATCACGATGTCATCGAGGCGATTGAGAAACTCAGGCTTGAAGGCCAACTTGAGCTCGTCATTGACTGCTTTGCGGCGATCATCTGGGTCATCAAACTCCATGATCTTGTCTGAAGCCACATTGCTTGTCATGACGATGATCGTGTTTTTGAAATCGACCGTGACCCCTTTGTTGTCCGTCAAGCGCCCATCATCAAGCACCTGCAAGAGCGTATTGAATACGTCCGGATGGGCTTTTTCTATCTCGTCAAACAGGACGACACTATAAGGCTTGCGGCGCACTGCTTCGGTAAGCTGCCCCCCTTCCTCATAACCTACATATCCCGGAGGCGCACCGACCAATCGACTCGCAGCGTGCTTCTCCATGTACTCGCTCATGTCAATACGGATCAGCGAACGCTCCGAATCAAAAAGAAATTTCGCCAACGTCTTGGCCACCTGAGTTTTGCCCACCCCTGTGGGACCGAGGAACATAAAGCTGCCGATGGGGCGGTTGGCATCACTGAGTCCGGCCTTGTTGCGTTTGATTGCGCGTGCCACGGCCTTGAGCGCTTCGTCTTGCCCTATTACCTCCTCGTTGAGGACATCAGCGATGCGGAGGATCTTCTCTTTTTCACTCTGGAGCATTTTGTTGACCGGAATGCTCGTCCAGCGACTAACAATGCTGGCAATCATCTCGTCATCTACGGAGTTTTTGAGCAAGGTGCCCTCTTGCACCATGCGACTCCAGCGTGCTTCAAGATCGGCCAAAGTTTGCTGCTCGGCTGGGATTTGCCCGTACTCGATCTCGGCGGCTTTGTTGAAGTCCCCTTCCCGCTTGGCCTGCTCGGTTTGGATTTTGTAGGATTCGATGTGGGTTTTGACCTCAGCTATCTGGTTGAAAATCGCCTTCTCTTGATCAAATTTCTCTTGCAGCATCCTCTGCTTCTCTTCGAGATCGGCTAGTCCCTTGACGATCTCCTCAATCCGGGCAGTGTTTTTGTCACTGCTCTCCATCTTCAATGCTTCACGCTCGACCTGCAGCGTGGCGATTTCCCGCTTCGTTTTGGCCAGCTCAGTCGGCTCACTCTCGATCTCCATCTTCAGCTCGGCAGCGGCTTCATCGATCAGGTCGATCGCCTTGTCGGGCAGGAAGCGATCGGTGATGTAACGGTCACTTAGCTTGGCTGCCGCGACCAGCGCACTGTCGGTGATGATGACATTGTGGTGCGCTTCGAGGCGGTCTTTGATCCCACGCAGGATTTGCAATGCTTCATTGATGCTCGGTTCATCGACTTTGACCGGCTGAAAGCGACGTTGCAACGCGGTGTCTTTTTCAAAATACTTTCGGTACTCTTTGAGTGTGGTGGCACCGATGGTGTGGAGTTCTCCGCGTGCCAGGGCGGGCTTGAGGATGTTGGCTGCATCCATGCTGCCCTCGCTTGCACCTGCACCTACGATGGTGTGAATCTCATCAATAAAAAGAATCACATTGGCCGATTTTTTGACCTCGTCGACGACCGCTTTGAGCCGCTCTTCAAATTCACCACGGTATTTCGCACCGGCGATCAGACGACTCATGTCCAGGGAGACGACCCGCATGTTCTGGAGGCTAGTGGGGACTTCTTTGTCGACGATCCGCTGTGCCAAGCCCTCGACAATCGCCGTTTTGCCTGTGCCGGGCTCTCCGATGAGGATGGGGTTGTTTTTGGTCTTGCGGATCAAGATCTGCATCATACGGGTCACCTCTTCATCCCGTCCAATCACCGGATCGAGTTCGCCGTCGAGGGCTTTTTGGTTGAGATCGATCCCGTACTGCGCCAGGGCCTCGAGGGTCTCATCGGCGCTGGCACTGTCGATCGTCTGACCACCGCGAATCGCTTCGAGGGTCTTGCGGAACTCATTGATATCGATCTGTCGCCCAAGGGTATCACGGACAAAGGCTTCATTGGCATTGGCCAACAACCACGAATCGACGGCAAGGTATTGATCACCGTTGGCCGCCATCGCACCCTCGGCAGCCTGCAAAGATCGCATGAGGTTCTGGGAGAGCTTGATGGTCTCTTTGGTCACGCTCGAGGCCGCAGAGAGTTTCTCGGCTGCACTCTTGATCTCCAGTTCAATGGCTGCTTTCTCGGCGTTCATTTTGTTCAAAGCTTGGTTGAGGATCGAATGGCTATTGGTCATCAGCCCCCACAACACATGCAGAGGATCAACCTCGGGGTTTTTGTTGTGCAGTGCCAGCGACACTCCGGACTCGATGGCGCCTTGCATTTGATTGGTGAGTTTTTCCATGATTGTGTTCATTGCTCACTCCTTTTTGTTTAAATTTATTTAGGAGCAGTATAACAAGAATAATGATTTGGGTTTGCTACTGAGGTTGCATGAAGGGAGGATAATGAGAACGTATGGTTGCCTGGTTCTCATATATGCACCACATGGACATTGCTATCCTTTGAGCAGGGCACATTCTTGCCTGGGACGTCGGCAGGAATGCGACAACGAGAACTAATACGTTGTAGTTGCCAACGTAGTTACCAACAGTAATTCAGTGTAACCACACTCTCTCTGATATTTTCCCTCAGCAACTGCAGATCTTTCATCTTGAACTTTAATCTTCCACTCATCGGCGCCACAATTTGTACTACAGAAGGTTCTTTGGCTTCCCGGTGCAATATCATTGGGTGGCGTACCATTTGGAAAACTTTTCACATAGGCCCCATCAATAGGGCCACTCCAAATATCGGTAATATCGTAATAAGACTCTGTAGAGTTTTTGATTTCAACGCAACTTCTAGTATCGTCTTCATTTTTAGCATAATCATCTACTTGTCTTTCTATCTTAATGCTCCCCTGAATGTCTCCAGGTTCTGTCCCGACATTGTTACACCCACTCAAAATCACCATCGCCATAGCCCCGACGGCCAATCCGGTTATTGTTTTCATCTCAACTCCTTTGTATTGAATTGTCATGCGAGCATTGTAACAGAAAATCGTGTACAAATGTGAGATACAGCACCGCAGCACGGAGACACCCGCCTCTAAGTGACATTTCACTAAAATAATGCACTTTTATCGACAGGATACTGTATGCTCAAAAAAAACAAAAAAATCGTCGCAGCAGGCTTTGCCTTGAGTGTTGTGGCCAGCCTGATGCTCAGCTCTGCATCACTCCAAGCCAAGGAAGCCAAGCCTGAATCACGCGAAAGCAAACTCGAGGCGTACCTAAAATTTACCAAGATCCTCAACATGATCGAAAACCAATATGTCGACGAGGTCAACACGTCCGCCCTGGTCGACAAAGCCCTCAAAGGCCTCATGACCAACCTTGATGCCCACTCGACCTACATGGACGCCAAGGCATTCAAAGACCTCTCCGTCCAGACCAAAGGGGAGTTTGGCGGCCTAGGCATCGTCGTCAGCATGAAAAAAGGAGCCCTCACCGTCATCGCTCCTATCGACGACACCCCTGCCAAAAAAGCCGGGGTCAAGTCTGGGGATATCATTCTCAAGATTGACAAAAAAGTCACGCTGGGGATGACCATAGACGAATCCGTCAAGCTCATGCGCGGCAAACCCAAGACATCCATTGTTCTCACCATTGTCCGCAAGAAAGAGACCAAGCCACTCACGATCAAGATCGTCCGTGATATCATCAAGATCCAATCTGTCAAATCCAAGACCATCGGCAAAGACAAAAAGATTCTTTATATCCATATCAGCTCATTTGATTCACACGTCGCCGACAATGTCAAGAAAGCTCTTGCTGAGCACCCTCAAACCCAAGGCATCATCCTCGATCTACGCGACAACCCTGGTGGCCTGCTCAATCAGGCCACTGCCCTGCTGGACATGTTTGTTGATCATGGCGTGCTCGTCAGCCAAAAGGGTCGCAACCCGGAAGATACATCCGAATTTAAGGCCCATGCAGAAAATACGGACACACACACCCCGATCGTCACGCTCGTCAACGGCGGAAGTGCAAGCGCAAGCGAGATCGTCAGTGGTGCACTCCAAGATACCGGCCGTGCAGTGCTCGTAGGTGAGAAAACCTTTGGAAAAGGTTCTGTACAGGTAGTCATCCCCATCGGCGAAGAAAACGGACTCAAACTGACCATTGCTCGCTACTACCTTCCTAGTGGGCGTACGATCCAAAACAAAGGTGTCACCCCCGACGTCATCGTCTATCCGGGCAAAGTCAGCCGCGACGACAATGAGTCTTTCTCCCTCAAAGAACGCGACCTCAAGCAGCACCTCCAGAGTGAACTCAGCAAAATTGATGGCAATACCACGGTATCTGTTGACGCCAACGCGACCGACAGCAACAGTACCCAAGCAGACAAACACGTCATCACCGAAACCAAACTCTACAATGACGCTCAGCTCAAAAGTGCCACGGATATCTTGCGCGTACTCATGTTGACACAAAAAGGGAAAAAATAATGACCAAGACGCAGCTCCTCTACGAAGGGAAGGCCAAAAAAATCTGGGAAACCGATGACCCCAGCCTGCTGATCTCAGAATTCAAGGACTCTTTGACCGCCTTCAATGGCGAAAAAAAATCCAGTGAAGCAGGCAAAGGGGCACTCAACAATGCCATCTCTACCGAGCTTTTCCGGTACCTCAATGCCAAGGGCATACCGACCCATTTTGTCGACACGCTCGACGCCAACCACATGCTCCACAAACGGGCTGATGTCATCCAAATCGAAGTGATCGTTCGCAACATTGCCACAGGCAGCCTCAGCCGCAACCTTGGGATCAAGGATGGTACGGTGCTGCCCTTCACTCTCGTAGAGTTTGATTACAAGAATGATGAGCTGGGCGACCCCAAGCTCAACGATCAACACTGCCTCATCCTCGGACTGGTCAACGACGAATCCGAGCTGGAGTACCTGCGCTACATGGCACGTCGTATCAACACACTGCTGAGTGCACTGTATGCCGAACTGGGGATCAAACTGGTGGACTTCAAATTGGAATTTGGTCGCGACGGGGATGGTACGCTGCTGCTCATCGACGAGCTCAGTCCGGACAATTTCCGCCTTTGGGACGCCGACACCAATGAAAAACTCGACAAAGACCGCTTCCGTCAAGGGCTAGGTGGCCTCACCGAAGCCTACACTCAGGTGCTCCAGCGCCTGCAAAACCGATAAGGAGAATTCATGAAAGCCATCATCAATGTTTACCTCAAAGAGGGAGTGCTCGACCCCCAAGGCAAAGCCGCCCACCACGCACTGGGATCTCTAGGGTTTGACAACATCACCAACGTCCGCATCGGCAAACAGATCGTCATCGAACTGGATGCGTCCGATTCGGCCAAAGCGGATGCGCAGCTCAAAGAGATGACCGAAACCCTCTTGGCCAATACGGTCATTGAAGATTATACCATCGAGATCATCGGATGAAAAAGCTCAACGTCACCATCCTCCAGTTTCCCGGCACCAACTGCGAGTATGATACTGTCTATGCTTTCAAGCGTCTCGGGCACCACACGCAGATCATCTGGCACAAAGACGAGCGCATTCCTGAGCACACCGATTTGGTCGTGATCCCCGGTGGATTTAGCTATGGCGACTACCTGCGCTCAGGCTCAATCGCCCGTTTTTCACCCATCATGCAGGCGGTCACCCAGTATGCCCATGATGGCGGCAATGTGCTGGGCATCTGCAACGGCTTTCAGATCTTGACTGAGGCTGGACTGCTTCCTGGTGCCCTCAAGCGCAACAACAATCTCCATTTTATCTCCAAAATCCAACATCTCCTCGTCGTCAATACTGACAATGCTTTTTTGAACCGCTTGACAGAAGGCGAAGTCCTCAACGTCCCCGTGGCACATGCGGACGGGAATTACTTCATCGACGACAAAGGCTTGGCAGATCTCGAACGCAACGGGCAGATCCTTTTACGCTACAGCAATGCCGAGGGAACCCCCACAGCACTCAACGGCTCCGTAGAACAGATTGCCGGCATTTGCAACAAAGAAAAAAACGTCTTCGGACTCATGCCGCACCCAGAGCGCGCCATGGAGTCCATTCTTGGATCCGAAGATGGCGTGCGCATGCTTGAAGGCTTTGCAGCAGTATGATACGCAGATTGGGCTTGGGACTGTTGATCGCCGTCATATGGGGAGCACTCTCGCCCCTTTTGGGTGCACAGTACCATTA
>CAZCAZ010000014.1:0-19837 GCA_964496735.1 uncultured Nitratifractor sp.
ACCTCTGCGGCGACGGTGTCGATCCAGGCGCGGGATGTGTGGATCCCTTCGAGGGTGATAAAGTGTCGCCCCTGCTCCTCATGGAGAGCGTAGCGGTCGATCCGGATATCGATCGGCTCTTGTTCTCCCTCGAGCAGCACAGAGAGTTCTATGGTTTTTTTGGTTGAGTCAAGATTGAATTTTAGCATGCGTCCGTACTCCTTGATGTATTGATTGATCAGTGGCTTCGAAGCGTGGGAGAGTGCGGCGTCCTTGCCGCTGATAATGATATTTTTTCCCATATCGCTCAAGCGGCTAAACATCCCCATTCTCCAATTTGTCCAGCGCTTCGAGTATCAGATCAGCGTACTGTGCGATCAGCGTACTGTCCGGCTTCTCTTCGGTGCGGAATTTTTTGTGATAGCGTTCCAGGCGCGCAGGGAGCTTGTCCTGCTTCCAACGATCCGAGAAACCAGCCTCCATGGCCAACTCCACAGTGCCACGTTGTGCATGAGATCGTGTTGCGACCGTGTGGGCATGATAGAGAGCTCGACCGAGCAAAATATAGGGAAAATTGTGATTTTCCATCGGGCCTATTTTGAGATAGCGTCGCTGAAGCTTGCTGGTGATGGCGCGCACTTTGCTCAACTTGTCAAAACCGAAATATCCGCCCGTAGCACCGGCGACTGCTCCCACAGCAGCCCCCATAAACATCGAGCCCATCCCTGTCATGAGATCAAACCCTGCCCCTACGGCAGCCCCGGCCGCAGAGCCATTGAGGAGCAAGTCACGCCGTGAGAGACCAAATAGCGATACGCTCTTGCGCGAAAAGAGATCAAGTCCCTCAAACATCAAATGATCTTGCTCTTTTTCCAGGTGTGCATAATGCCAGATTTTTTCTACATTTTTTTGCGCTTTGGCCTCCATCTGACGCAGACTCTCCTGATAGCGCTGTTTGAGCTGCTCTTGATCCGCTTCCGTCGGCGTATCCTGATCGAGGGTGATTTTCTCCACATGTGAGACCGAATCCACGATCAGATGAGCTATCGACTCAGCTGTCTCGCGACGCAAATGCCCATGGTATTCCTGGAATCGCCGAATGGATTCTTTGATGGGCTTGATCCAGTCTTGGTGCAATTGTGCCATCCCCTCCAGCAGGGTGATATGGGCATCAAAATCATGACGCATAGGATCGTAACGACGAATAAGTTTAAAATACTGCCCCAATGCCCGCTCCCACTGGGCAGTGTGATCATGGCTTCCGATGCGATTGATCAAGGCCATAGAGGGCTGGCCTGTCCAGCGCAAAATCTCCATTTCAGCTTCGTACTCATCACCATAGGGCTTGGCACCGTCCACGACATAAATGATCCCCGCACCGGCCATAATAGGCTCCAGCAAAGCAATCTCATCCGCAAAACGGGAATCATCCTTGTGTGCTCGAATAAACGCACGAACCGCCTCGGGACGCTTGTCCGCCGCGATGTCTTGGGTTTTGAGCCATGCCAATACCTTTCTGGCTCGCTGGAAGCCCGGTGTATCAAACAGCTCATACAATGTCACCCCATCGACACGCAAAGGAAAGGCGCGTGTCAACGTCGTCGTGCCGGGTGTATCAGAGATTTGCACCGAAGTGTCCAGTGCCAAAGAGGCGACAATAGAGCTTTTGCCCTTGTTGGGGTGACCAACAACAGCAAAACGGGGATGAGTGGATGTGTTTACGCTTGCCACAAGGTCACCTTCTCAGTCATTCTCAATGTCTGGAGTTTGCGACTCCAGACCGCTGCTTCATCCCGATGAGCTTGGTACTGAGTCTCGGCGCTACCTATGGGGGCGATCGTAACACTCGTAGCTACCACAGCGAGGTCCTCGATAAAGTCCACCCAGTCCATCATGGGTGGCTCCCAAGCCTTGACGAGCAACAAGACCGACCCCTTGACCGACGCAATCACTCGATCATCCTCGTCCAGAGAGCCGTTGCCGCCAGGGACTTCTATCTGCGATGCTGTGACACCCAACCCATCCAGTACGGCACGGACAAACGATGGTTCCATTGACCATCCCAGTACCATAGTGTAGCGATCCGCCAGGGCATCAATGGTATGCGTGTAGTGACGATCATTGGGATGAAAGCGCGCCTCCGGTTGCTGAGACTTGGTCTCGATCATGGGCGTGTTCATCCCGTGAAGCAACCCGGCAACTGCCTCATCCCCAAGCATGGCACGACGCACGGCACGACGCAGACCAAATTTGACCGCCATCCAGAGCACGAAACGCAGCCCGACCCCATACACCAACGTCGCCATCATGAGAAATTTCCACCATTGACCCAACTGCTGTGCATGGCGAACCATCGCAGGATCAAGCGAAGTCCCAAGACGGAAATAATGACTGTGTGTGATCAGCGACACATCCGGCACCGCAGTATCCAGCCACCCACGCCAAGGCCAGGCAATCTGTCGGATCAGGTGAGCAAACTGCTCGGGAGTGACCGAGAGAGTCGTACTCCATGCAAAAGCAATATCCTGCGTCACGACCACACCGAGCAGTGCCAGCAACATCCCCGCAGCAAACCACCATGCCATCATCTGTCCTCGCTCGATCACGATCCAGTTGGCCAGTCTCGGGTGCACAGGAATCGCATCAAGCTGCTGCGTCTTCAAGCCTGGGATCAATGCGAGCATTTTGACGATCCATGAGGCCGGTGAGAGTTGCACCAGCGCATTGTGTCTCCGGCTCGCACGCATGATAGCGATCAAGGCAAACAACATCGAAATCAACGGTATCCCCACAGCAAAAGCCAAAAAATAGACGATATTGACCGGCGCCGTCCCGCTGTATTTGAGCAATGCAATCCCCGAAAACACTCCAGAGCCAAACGCCACAGCTCCTGCCGTCAACCCGACTTTGTAGGCAAGACGCTCATAGCGATCTCCCCATAGCGGCTCCTCCAGCTTCTCCCGATGGTGCGCAAACCATGCGGCAATTTGTGCAGGAGGGGTGACCTCTGCGTGTTGCAAACCAAAGTCCCGCACTGCCTCCGGTGTCGTCTCCACTTGATGAGCGGATTGCACCGCATCAAAATAAGTACGCACACTCATAGGCCAACCGCCCACGAGGAGATCAAACCAATCAAGCCGCCAAACACTCCACCCCAGACCACCAGCCAACCCATGTGCTCGTGGATCAATGCAAAGACCAGCTCTTTGACCATAATAGGGCTAAGCTCATCAAGTCGCTGGACGACGATCCGCTCGATCCGCTCAGCCCAATCATCACTCATGGACGAATGGGCGACATGGTGCTGTATCTGCGCCGCAAAAGCTTCAGAAGAGACGATCCCCACCACAGCACCTTTGAGCTTGCGACCAAAGGGCTCGCGTAGCGGTTCCAAAGCACCCTCCCCGCCAAACATTTGAAGCATTTGTCCCAACTGAGACTCCATGACGCTGGCCTTGAGCGCATCAAATGCCGGGTCAAAATCGGCCGACTCAACCAAGGGTGCCAGATCGACCCCCTGCCCCTCTTCTGCAAAAAAACCATTGAGTTTCTCCGCTGTAAAAAACTGCTCCATCACCATCCGGCGGATGGAGCCCTTGAACTGCTCGAAATTCTTCTCAATCACCCCCGAACCGTACAATCCCGGAACCCGATGAAACAGCATATGAATCGCCAGCTGATTGGTGACCGCTCCAGACAGAGCAAACAAGCCAGCCATCAAGACCGGCGTATGGTACGGATGCGGCAGCGTATATGCGATGCCGATCACGGCAAGAGATGCAATGTCAGTCCAGTGAGATTTGTTCACAAACGTACTCCAAAATCATTTTACTAATTATAGCCGATATGGTATAATAATCCCAATCTTCAAGGATACGACATGACACATCACACGATCGAAACCCATTATGACCTCACGCTTCCTCCCCTCTATCATCGTCTTCATGATGAGGGGATGCTCGACTGGCTCGGCGGACAAAAAGAGCCGCTGCCCGAAGGATTCGACTGGGCAAAAGAGGTCTACCCTTTGCTCCACGAAAACCCGCCCCTGCTCTTCCATACCGGTGGCGATCTCTTTTTGATGAGTACGCAACAGATTCTTGCCTGCGACTGTCCGCAATACTGGCGAGGAAGTCGCTTTCAGCTCATCCCTTTTGCTCGAGGGATAGACGAGGCGATGCATTGGGTTTTTCTCTACGACAAGGAAGCAGAAGGAGAACCGATGGTTGCCACAGTCTTCGAGGACGAAGAGGAGGCTCAGATCATCGCCAAGAACTTTGAGGATTTTATCTTTCGCAGCATGCTTGAGGCTGCTGACGAAATCGACAAAGAACATCTCGACCGAGAATACGGATTGGATGCGCCCGAAAAATACCGTGCCGATATCCTCCGGGATCTCGATACTGTCTCCCCCTATCTAAAGGAGGAATACATCCATGCTTTGCGCACACTCTACCACGGCATCGTGAGGCAGACGCTGGTATCGTATTATTTTGAGGGGTCACAGCCGACAGAAAAGGTAAAAGAGGCACTGCTTTCTTTTGAGCAAATAGATGAAGAGATAGAGCTCTAAATGTCTACCCTGATATTTCAGGCTCTATTTTTAAAATAAAGAGTCCAATTTCTAATTTCTAATTTCTAATTTCTAATTCATACAGTATAATCACTGCACACAATTAACAAAAGGTTATTTTCATGCTATCACAACGCATTCAAGTACTCTCACCGTCCGCCACCATTGCGGTCTCCACTCTTGCAGCCGAGCTAAGAGCCGAGGGAAAAGACATCCTTAGCTTCTCAGCCGGTGAACCCGATTTTGATACGCCACAGCTCATCAAAGACGCCGCCGTCGATGCGATCAATGAAGGGTTTACCAAGTACACCGCTGTTGCCGGTATCCCCAAGCTCCTCGAAGCCATCCAAGGCAAACTCAAGCGTGAAAATGGCCTGGAGTACGACACCAAGCAGATCATTGTCAGCAACGGTGCCAAGCAATCCTTGTTTAACCTCACCCAAGCATTGATCAATGAGGGCGACGAGGTCATCATCCCTGCCCCCTACTGGGTGACCTATCCCGAATTGGTCCAATACGCTGGCGGTGTACCTGTCGTCATCGACACAGAAGACCGCACCGGATTCAAGATCACGGCCGCGCAGCTCGAAAAGGCCATCACGCCACGCACAAAAATGCTCATACTCAACTCCCCTTCCAATCCGACTGGATCGGTCTATTCCCGCGCAGAGCTTGAAGCACTTGGCGAAGTACTCAAGGGAACCAAGGTCGTCGTCGTCAGCGATGAGATGTACGAAAAACTACTCTACGAAGGGACAGAATTTGTCTCTACGGCCAGCGTAAGTCCCGATATGTACCGCCGTACCGTCACCGTCAACGGCCTAAGCAAGGCTGTCGCTATGACCGGTTGGCGCTTCGGGTATCTCGCCTGCGCAAGCAAAGAACTGGTCAAAAAAATGACCTCTCTGCAATCCCAAAGCACCTCCAATGTCAACTCCATCACCCAAAAAGCCGCAATACCCGCTCTTGAAGGCAAGGTCGATGATGTGATCGAGCAAATGCGCAAAGCCTTCGAGTCCCGTGCGCGAGAAGCAAGCGAGTTGATGAATGAAATTGATGGATTGAGTGTCGTCCGGCCCAAGGGGGCTTTTTACCTCTATGTCAATACCAAGGCTGTCCACAACGACTCGATCCAATTTGCCAAAGATCTGCTGGAGCAGTACGGTGTCGCCGTTGTGCCCGGAATTGCCTTTGGGACGGAGGGGTATTTTCGCTTCTCTTTTGCTACAGATATCGTCACCATTCGCGAAGGGATTCGCCGTATCGAAAAGTTTGTTAGAGGATTGAACCACTAACCACAAAGGAATCACCATGAAAGCCCTGATTCGTCTCTTTGGCTTCGTACTTGCTCTCTATCTTGCTGCTGTCGGATACATGTATGTCCAACAGCGCGACCTCCTCTTTGTCCGCGATGCCAAGCCCGCGCCGTTGACAGGTTTTTGGCTCCAGGTCAATCCTCAGACTCGCATCTGGATTGACCGCCTCAACCCCGGACAGGATGAGGCTCTCCTTTATTTTCCAGGCAATACCACGAGCGATTGGGACGATATCCAACGTCTAAGCAAGGTGCTCCCGGATCACACCGTCTATTTTGTGCGCTATCGTGGGTATGCCAACAGCGAGGGCAGCCCGTCGCAAGATGCACTCTATGCTGATGCCTTAACACTCTTTGACACCATCAAAAATGAGCACAAAACGATCGACATCATGGGGCGCAGTCTCGGTACTGGCATCGCGGTCTATACCGCTGCCAAACGACCTGCTCGCAAACTTCTGCTGACGACTCCATACGACGGGATCGCCATGGCTGCGGCCAAAGCTTACCCCTGGTTGCCAGTCAAATTGATCCTCAAAGACCCCTTCCCGAGTAAGAAATTTGCACCCGAAGTCGAAGAGACGACCAAGATAGTTCTTGCCAAAGGCGACCAGAAGATCCCCAATCAAAGCAGCTATAATCTCTGTCAATCCTTCAATACAAAGCCCGAGTTAATCAGCCTGCGCGGCACAACCCACAGCAAGATTGTCGAGCATCCACTCTATCTCAAGACCGTAGCGGATTATCTAGAGCGACCTTGATTTATACTACTTTCTCAAAGGCATTGATGCTGTGGTTGTAATGCTCCACCTTGCCAGTGCCGATATCGTACCACCAACCATAAATCGCCAAGTCGTTGTTCGTGAGACGCTCTTGGACCTCAGGGTAACCCATCATGCGGCGCAATGATATAACCACATTGTGCTTCTCAGTCATTTCAAATATATTTCGGCTTGAATCAGCATGCACATCCAGCATGGCTGCATTTTTAGCCGGTTCGAGGTTTTTCAGCCAATGATCAACATGCGGCAACTCAGGATCCGATTCACTGTGCTCATGATAGAGATGGGCACAGGCGCCACAATTGCTATGTCCTAGAATTACTACTTTTTTGACTTTGAGAACACCCAATGCGTACTCGATAGCTGCTTGCGTCGACCCTTTATTTGGCTGGTAGTGTGGAACAGAATTTCCGATATTCCGCACAATAAACAGATCGCCCGGCTCAGCGTTGAGCAACAAGGCCGGGTTAATCCGACTGTCGCTGCATGTGATCAGCAGTGTATCCGGGCTTTGTCCTCGAGAGAGCTGGTCAAACAAATCTTTATTTGCTGTAAAGTAGTCGTTGAGAAATTTTGAATAGCCCTCTTTTTGTAGTTTGTCCATCGTTATCCCCTTGTTATGTCTATAGGGGCATTATAATGAATATAATCTAAGAAAAACTCGTATTCTCGCCTTAACCGATCCAGTCTCGGATGGCTGTGGAAAAAAAGTAACTCACCAGTCCCACAACCAATCCCCAGACGATCGAAGCAGGGATATTGAGAATGGTGAACTTCTTCAGATCGTATTTGGTCAATCCCATGACGATCGGCACGAGGGTTTTGACTCCGTAAATGTATTTTTGGAGGAAAACAGCTAGCCAGCCATATCGCCGCATCAGCAGATTGGTCCATGCGATTTTGCGTTTGTGCTTGGTGAGGTGTTTTTTGACTGCATCTTTGTTGGTGCGCGCCAAGTAAAAGAGTAGATTATCCCCTAGGATGTTGGCCACTGTAGCAATAGCTATCGACGTAGTGATATCCATTTTACCCATTGACGAGAGGATGCCCGCACCAATAAGCGCCAGCATCCCGCCACCCAGCGAATAGTATGCCAGGATTAGATAACCATAGGATGAGAGCGAGGTGATAATGCTATCCAATTTAATAACCCTGTCCAAAACTGTATTTCAATCCTATGGATAGGCGCACGGTGTTTTCACCCGTTGCCGAGAGATGGTCGGTTATCTCCCCTACCCATGATGTGTCCCCGCGCATTTGATACTCCATGCCTGCACCCAGAGTGCCGAAAAAATAGTCGCCGAAGTTCTGATCCTTCGTTCCAGATATAAATTGTATGCCCAAGCCTGCCTTGAAAAATGGTGTCCATGCTTCATTGTTCTCCAGATACCATAGCGCATTGCTCCCTAGTCGCAGGGCATACTCGCGCTTGTAGCTATTAAGATTGGCATAATCGATTGTAAATTGAAGCGCGTCAATGTTTTGCGCTCCTTCAGAGACATTGAGGTTCTGGTTGATCTGAAGGCCATACGTGACGCCCGAGTACGTCGTCGCATCAGCAGCCGTCGAAGCATAGCCTACGTTCAGCGCGATGGAATTGTCATATAGATCATTGTCGGCCGCATGTGCCCAGCCAATGAGCAATGTAAATATCATAATTTTTTTCATATCTAATCCTTTTATTATGGATGGATTTCCCCCAATTGTATCAGATTTTTCTTTAAATTAATAGTAAAAAATATAATATGCAGGAATTCGTAGTACGAAATATGCTAAAATCACTAAAATCATTGCCAAAAAGGAGTCTTCATGTCCCACTCAACCCTTATCATCGGTGCCGGAGGCGTCGGGAATGTCGTCGCATTCAAATGCGCCATGAATGCTGATGTGTTTGGTCGTATTACTTTGGCCAGCCGTACCCAAAGCAAGTGCGACGCCATCGCACGCAACGTGCAGGAGAAAATCGGTATCATGATCCAGACAGCACACGTCGATGCCGATGAAACAAAAAATATCATCGAACTCATCCATCAGACCAAGGCCAATATTGTCATCAATGTCGCCCTTCCCTACCAGGACCTGGCCATCATGAATGCCTGCATTGCTACCGGAGTGGACTATCTCGATACCGCCAACTACGAGCACCCCGATGTAGCCAAATTTGAATACCGAGAACAATGGGCACGCCACGACGCATTCCGCGAGGCTGGTATCATGGGGCTGCTCGGTAGCGGTTTTGACCCGGGTGTGACCAATGTCTTCGTCGCCTACGCCAAAAAGCACTACTTTGACACCATCGAAACCATTGATATTCTTGACTGCAATGACGGCGATCACGGCTACCCCTTTGCGACCAATTTTAATCCAGAAATCAATCTACGCGAAGTAAGTGCCAAAGGACGCTACTGGGAAAGAAACACTTCAGGAGAAGGCAAATGGATCGAAACCGAACCCATGGCGATCAAGCAGGTCTGGGATTATCCCGAGATTGGGCCTCGAGACAGCTATCTGCTCTACCATGAAGAGATGGAATCCCTCGTCAAGCACATACCTGGGCTTAAGCGCATCCGTTTTTTTATGACGTTTGGTGAGAGCTACCTGATGCACATGCGAGCGCTAGAAAACGTCGGCATGCTGGGGATCCAACCCGTAGTGCATCAGGGGCAGTCGGTTGTCCCGATCGAATTTCTTAAAACCCTCCTCCCTGACCCGGCCAGTCTGGGATCCCGGACAAAAGGAAAGACCAACATCGGGATCGTCGCTCACGGCATCAAGGATGGCAAAGAGCGCAGCATCTATATCTATCAAATCAGCGACCACGAACAGTGCTATGCCGAAGTGATGAGTCAGGCCGTCAGCTACACCACCGGTGTCCCAGCGATGATTGGTGCCAAGTTGATGCTGAAAGGGGCATGGCAAGGGAAAGGTGTATTCAATATGGAAGAATTAGACCCCGATCCCTTCATGGAGGAGCTCAATGTTCAGGGGCTGCCATGGACGGTGATGGAGCTTGAAAATCCGGAGGCCTTGAACGTCGGGTAGTTTTGTGGTACAGTATAGCCTTAACTAAACAATAAAATAAGGTGTATTTATGAAAAAATGGGGAATTTTGCTGATTTTTTTTGGCACTAGCGCTTCAGTATGGGCAGACAACAATACCAGCAGCCCTGATGCAGACGTCAATGCAACGACCCAAGCGCAGTTAGTCAAGCATGTCAAAGAACAGCTAAAGAGAGAAGAGCATTTTGCGAAAACACAATCTTTCGCGCAGGGTGATGATTACAATCTCTCCGAACATCAGGTTGACCCCAAGGATGTCGAATCCGTCCCCATGATCGAACCGGAGTATGATTTCAATATGGATGACGTGTACGATTAATTAGCCCTTTTTCGCTATAATCCCTTTTAATTAATTACAAGGGAACCCATGTCCTTTCTTCGTTACACTAGCCTCAAAAAGCTCCTCTTTAGACTCGATCCGGAAATAGCGCACACTCTCGGCGGACTTGCCCTGCGTACCGTGGGCGGGCTTGGCATATGTCAGCGATTAGTCGCAGACAAAATGTATGTCGACCACCCTGTCTTGCGTCAGCAGATCTTCGGCCACACCTTTGCCAACCCTGTAGGATTGGCAGCCGGTTTCGACAAAGACGGCAGCTACATTACCGCCATGCCTGCTCTTGGATTTGGCTTTACAGAGATCGGCACTGTGACGCCCAAAGCCCAGCCAGGCAACCCAAAGCCACGTCTTTTTCGCCATATTGAAAGCGAGGCGATCCAAAACGCCATGGGCTTCAACAACCGTGGAGCCTGGCACATGATCCAGCGGCTCAAAAAAACCCGTTTTTTTGACTACCCCGTCGGGATCAATATCGGCAAGAACAAAGTGACCCCTGAGAATGAAGCCCTCCAAGACTACGAAAGCCTTTTTAAAGCCTTCCAGGACTACGGCACCTACATTGTCATCAATATCTCTTCACCCAACACCCCCGGCTTGCGCGATTTGCAAAACGAAGCCTTTATCCGTGAAGTCTTTCGCATCGGTACCGAGATCACTGATCGCCCAATTCTCCTCAAAATTGCCCCCGATATGGAGCCCGATCAGGCCATTGCACTGTGCAAGACTGCCGTGGATGCCGGAGCCGCAGGAATTATCGCCACCAATACCACCATTGATTACTCCCTTGTGCCGCAGCCCAAGGATGTCGGCGGCATCAGCGGTCTGCCGCTCCAAGAGAAGTCCTTCGCGCTCTTTCGAGCCATCGCAGAAGAACTCTACGGGAAGACACTGCTTGTTAGCGTCGGCGGAATCAGCACGGCGGCCGAGGCGTACCGCCGCATTCGTGCCGGTGCCTCGTTGGTGCAAATTTACACCGGCCTGATCTACAAGGGCCCTGCCCTTGCCAGAGACATCAATCAAGAGTTGATCCGCATGATCAAATCCGATGGATTCAAGCATATTTCTGAAGCCATCGGCGCGGATTTGAAACGGGAAAAATGAAAAATATCCGCCTACGCGGAACAATACCAACCAGCACATAAAGGCGAATACACCATGAGCATCCTACCCTCGCATCACCAACACACCCTCCCAAATGGCCTCCGTGTCGTCGTCATTCCCATGGCGAACCACTCCGGCGTCATCAGCACGGATATCTTTTACAATGTCGGAAGCCGGGATGAGATGATGGGCAAAAGCGGCATCGCACACATGCTTGAACACATGAATTTCAAATCGACCAAAAACCTTGCCGAAGGTGAATTTGATGAGATTGTCAAACGCAATGGCGGCGTCAACAATGCCTCGACCGGATTTGACTACACGCATTACTACATCAAGTCGGCCAGTCAGCATCTCGACAAGTCCCTGGAGCTTTTTTCTGAACTTTTGGCCCATCTTAATCTCAGTGACGATGAATTCCAAAAAGAGCGTGATGTTGTTGCAGAAGAGCGCCGCTGGCGCACCGACAACAATCCAATGGGCTATCTCTACTTTCGCCTTTTCAATGAACACTACACGGCGCACAGCTACCATTGGACGCCGATCGGATTCATGAGTGATATTCAGGGATGGAGTATTGGCGATATCCAGGCATTTCATCGCCGCTTTTATCGTCCAGACAATGCGGTGATTGTTGTCGCTGGCGACATTGAGCCCGATCATGTTTTTGATACTGTTTCTGCACATTTTGCTGCCATCTCAATCGCAGAGCCCAGCCCTTGTGATTCTCTTGCAAGTCAACGCCCTATCGAGCCCCCTAGAGACGGCAGTCGTCGCGTCACCGTCCACAAAGAAGGCAACGCCACAGACACCCTTGCTATCGCCTACGATATCCCCGATTACCGACACGACGACCAGGTTGCCCTCTCGGTCATCTCCGAGATTCTCAGTGCAGGCAAGAGCAGCCGGCTCCATGAGCGGGTGGTGCAGCGTGAGCAACTTGCCCATCAGGTCTACGCCTACAACATGGAGCTCAAGGATCCAGGTGTCTTCCTGTTTATTGCCATGGGCAACCCAGAGGCAGACATCCAGGCAATAGAAGCATCCCTCACTGAAGAGATCGATCGCCTCATCGCCGAGCCGATCCACCCTGACGAATTGGCCAAGGTGATCATCAACACACGGCGCGAATTTGTCCACCTATTGGAAAGCTCATCTTCGTTGGCAGACTTGTATGGCAGCTACTATGTCCGAGGCGACATCGAACCGCTACTCAATTATGAGGCAAATTTGGATAAAATAACACCGAAAAAGATCCAAGAGGTGGCCAAGCGGTACTTTGATCACGCCCACGCCACCACTCTGATACTAAGGAAAAGTGATGGATAACTATATCACCGGTGCCACCACAGCACTCATTACCCCATTCAAAAATGGTCAACTGGATGAAGCGACATACGCCGATCTCATCCGCCGTCAGATCGCACACGGTATCGATGCCGTATGCCCGGTCGGCACCACAGGCGAGAGTGCGACACTGAGCCATGATGAGCACAAGCGCTGCATCGAGATCGCCGTAGAGGTCTGCCGAGGGACAGCGACCAAAGTCCTCGCCGGTGCAGGCTCCAACGCCACCCATGAGGCGATTGATATCGCCAAACATGCCCAAGATTGCGGCGTCGATGCCCTATTTTCAGTCAGCCCGTATTACAATAAGCCGAGCCAAGAGGGGCTCTATCAGCACTACAAGGCCATCGCCTCGGCTGTCGAAGTTCCCTTTATGCTCTACAATGTCCCCGGCCGCACTGGGGTCGATATCTTGCCCGATACCGTCAAACGTCTCTACGATGATGTCAGCAATATCATGGGGATCAAGGAGGCTACCGGCTCGATCGAGCGCACCGTAGAACTGCTCATGAAAGTACCTGATCTCTACGTATTTAGCGGAGACGACGCGATCGACTTTCCTATCCTTGCCAGTGGAGGCAAGGGGATCACGTCTGTCACAGCCAATCTCCTCCCTGACCAAAAAGCACAGCTAGCGCATGCCGCACTCCAAGGTGACCTGACCACCTCCAAAAAAATCAACGACGCCCTCTATCCGGTCAACAAGGTGCTCTTTTGCGAATCCAACCCCATCCCGATCAAGGCTGCCATGTACCTCGCTGGTCTGATACCAACGCTGGAATATCGCCTGCCCCTTGTGTCACCCAGCAGTGAGAACATGAAAAAAATCGAATCCATCATCCAAAATTACACCATACCAGGAGTCCACTAATGCGCAATTCCAACAAGGGTAAAACCCTCGTCATCACCGGAGCCACCAAAGGGATCGGCAAGGCCATCGCAGAAAAATTTGCCTCCGAGGGAGTCAATATCGCTTTTACGTATAATTCCAATCAGGAAACCGCCAACGAGATTGCGCAAGATTTGGAAAAACGCTACGGCATCAAAGCCCGAGCCTATCCACTCAATATCCTCGAATTGGATGAGTTTAAGCCTCTTTTTGCTGCGATTGACGAAGAGTTTGACCGTGTTGATTTTTTCGTCAGCAATGCCATGATCTATGGGCGGCCTATCGTGGGTGGTTACGGAAAATTCATGAAACTAAGGCCTGCCAAGGGGATGACCAATATCTGGACAGCCACCGTGGGAGCTTTTGTACGTGGTTCACAAGAAGCGGCCATCCGCATGGAAAAAGTCGGTGGAGGCTCAATCGTAACACTTAGCTCCACCGGCAATCTCATCTACATTGACAACTATGCCGGTCACGGCGCCAACAAGGCAGCCGTCGAGGCCATGTCACGCTACGCAGCCGTCGAGCTGGGTGAAAAGGGCATCCGAGTCAATGCCGTCAGCGGCGGCCCCATCGAGACCGATGCCTTGCGCGCCTTCACCAACTACGAAGAGGTCAAAGCAGAGACCATCAAACGCTCAGCCCTGGACCGAATGGGCGCCCCCGAAGACCTCGCCGGTGCCGCGTACTTCCTCTGTACCGATGAGGCCAGCTGGATCACGGGACAAACAATTGTGGTCGATGGCGGGACAACCTTCCGCTAATCCCAGACATAACTGCCCTGTGTCCGTGCGCCAATCAGATACACAGACACAAAACCTCCAACGGGGCACGGCGACAACCGCGCCCAACATGCAAGCAGGACACATGAAACAAGCAAAGATCGCCAACATACCCAACCTCCTCGCCTTCATCCGCCTGCTCCTTGCGCCTCTGATGTACATTCTGCTGGTTGATCAGGACCTGTCTTTATTTGACGGTATTCATCCTAGCTGGCTCAACTTTTTCGCTGCCTTTATCTTTGTTGTGGCTTCAGCTACAGACTTTTTTGACGGTCACATCGCCCGAACCTTTGATCAAATCACTGTCATGGGTAAGATTCTTGATCCTTTGGCAGACAAAATGCTTACACTGGCCGGATTCTTGGGGCTGATGATGCAGGACATTGCTTCCCCTTGGGCGGTCTTTCTTATTCTTACCCGCGAACTCTTCGTTACCGGCCTGCGGGTCAACGCTGTGGCCGAGGGGATCGACATTGCCGCCTCCTGGATGGGCAAGGTCAAAACCGTCATGCAGATGATTGCCATCGGATTCTTGCTTATGCATTGGCCCGGCGGCACGACCCTACTCTGGATCGCGACAGCCTTGACCCTCTATTCCGGCTATGAATATGTGCGGGATTTTTTCAAGAAAGTACACATCGTCTAGATACCGTTCATGACAAACGGTGCCCATACCGCAATGGGCGCCCCTTCGCGAATCAAACGAAGTTTTGCCTCGCGCAATGCATCGGCATATGTTTTCCCTTTGGCAATACCCGTATAAAAATATTTCGTCAAAACAGAAGAGCCTTTGACACTGACCGACCAGAGCGTGGTGACGACATTTTGGGCGCCTGCTTCGATAAATGCTTTGCTGAGTCCGCTGATACTGTCCGTTGACTTTGCATCCAGTACCCCTGTCTCACAGGCGGACACCACGACAAGATCCGTCCCTGAGAGTTCGAGACCGGCAAGCGCCAATGCCGAGACGACCCCTTCCCCTTTGCCTGTCGTATAAGCATAATTGGCTCCTGCCAGAGCGATGTGGGAGCGCAGCATTGGATTTGCAGGGGTAGCATCCGTGTCAAAATACCCATGCGTTGAAAGATGCAGTATTTTGGGACGATGAACCGCAAGCAAATGGCTCACAGTGGCATTGCGCTCTGTAAAAGTATGAATGGGGTATTTTTTCATAATCTTCTGAATGTATTCTGCCTCTTTTGCCGTGGACGACAAAGAAGAAAATACCGTGCGAAGCTTGACGCCTTTTGTGCCGTTGTGCTCACCAGGCGATGCCGTACCAGTCGGAGCATCAAAATCTGGGTGGGCAAATATCACTATCGTATCACTGCTGCGTTGTTTGCGTGCAGCCTTGAGGCGCAAAAGCTCTTTGGCATTGGGAATATAGCGAATCTTTCGCTCTTCGATGAGATAGCGCTTTTTCTTTTTGTTGTAGAGCATCTCAAAGGGGATGAGCGACAGCAAGCCGTCCTGAGAAATGACCAGACTGCTCTTGGAGGTGTATCGTGGGTTCCTCTCCAATGGCTCCTGAATCAGCAGGCGATACAATTCAGACAATCTTCGATGGGAAGGCTTCTTGAAGTCATCAAGCGCTGACCTGACTTTTCGTATATCTGAGTCAATCTTCAAGGCAGCATCCTTGTCCAGGAAATACATCCCGTAATGCTTATCAGGCAAGATATAAAATACCATATAATTCTCTTCGACTTTTGCATAATCGACATAGATTTCATCTGGACGCAATGTCTCGGCCACTTCCTCGGCTGTGATAGATTGCTGATGCTTGAGAATATTCAGTACGTCTATTTTTTTGCTTAGCATCTCGGTGATTTTTTGTATTTTTCTGTCGAGGGTCTGGATCTTTTGTTGGCGATTTCTGATTGTCCTCTTGTGAGCAATGTGAAGTTGCGCCACCTCACGTTTGGCTTCAGAAAGCTCGTGCATTTTGGCTTTGAGGTCTTGATCCTTCGTGTGACGGTAAGCGATCGAAAATTTATTTTCGCTGTCAAAAACCGACCCTTTGTAGCGCAGCCATCGGTTGAGTACAGCCAGACGATCATCTGTGGTTCCCCTGTATGCCTGCAAAGCCTCCAGAAGGTAGACGATGTAGCTCCGAAAGCTTCTCGTGTAGTATTCTCTGTCCACCATGCCCAGGAGACGGAAATTGTTGTTGCGTTCTTTCATGAAGATATCAAAAGCCTCCAAGGCATTCTTGTAAGCCTCTTTGTGCTGGCCTACACCAAGATACGCCGTAATGGATCCATTTAGTGCCTGCGCATACAACATGCCGTTGGTGTCTATTTTTTTGATTGCATTGATTGCCCGTTTGGCATAGGTAAGTGAGTCATGATAGCGCCCAAGTATTGCGTAAGTACGCGCCAATTCCTGCACCGTCTGAAGCAGCGACAGCGGGTCGCTACTGGATAGTTTTTCTCGTATCTTGAGTGATTTTTTGAGAAACATAACCGTTTTATCGTGTCGACCCTGTTCGCCATAGAGACGTGCGATGCTCTCATAGGCAATAGACTGGGACAAGGGATCACCACTTGCCTTGGAGATCTTGAATGCTTTTTTAGTATGCACCAAGGCACTTTTTTTATCGCCCAATTGCACATAACAGTTGGCCATCATACTGTGAATGTTGGCAATGGCACTCTTCCGAGTGCCGGTACCTTTGATGATATCCCAGTGTTTTTTTGCATCCTCTCCTTGAAATACTTTGAGCGCATAGGCATAATACTCCAACGCTTTGCGTACGTTGCCGACTATATCATACGAGACGGCCAATTCATTTGCCAGATGCCCCATATCGAACATATTGGGTGTGTAGATTTTTTCCCCTATTTCTAGCGCCTTTAATCGCGCCTCCAGTGCGCGTCGATTGTCGCCGATGTCGCCATAAGCGGCACCTAGGTTGGTATAAAGAGATGCGACACTGTAGGTCATGGGGCCTATAGATTTCTTGTATCTGGGGATCATGGTTTGCAATAAGGCAATCATCCCTCGCTTGTCACCCGAAGCAATCAGTTTTTTGAGCTTTTCGTTGTCTTGGACAATCATCTTTTGATTGGCATATCCCTGATCCACCAGGGAGTCAAACAAAGCTTTGCCTGCATGCAGTTGTGTCTCTTTGTCGGGATAAAGTTGAGGCAACAAGCGATAATCATCCGCAAAGGCTTGTTTCAGCTCATCCATATCAGCATAATCAATGCAGGTTTGATAGGCTTCTTTTGCGCGATTCAGGTCACCTTTCAAGACATCGGCATGACCGATATTGGCCCAATTGGGACTGCGCATTTTCTTGGCAAGCACCTTGCGTTCGTAATCGATTTTTCCCGCAAGGAGCGCGTACCAGCTTGCACTGGAGATATTCCCTTTTTTCTCTGTCTCTCTCATTGCCTCCAGACAAGGGCTCTGCAAGATTGTAAGTGTTGGTTTTGATTGTTGGCTGAGTCGATCGCAGGTCACAACGTCGGCATGAAGGCCTGAAATCCACAGAGCCAGAACGGCCAGTATGCCAGCAGCAGCCTTAGGCATACAGCTCCATTACATATTTATTGGCCTTGGTGGTTGCCTTTTCCAGTGCATCAATCCCTTCTTTGTTCAGCACACCACTTTGTGCCATCGGGGTTGCCAAAAACTCTGTCACCTCGGTTATCAGGCGGTGGGTTGTTTTGATATCGCTTTGGGTCTTGGCATGAAGAGCGGCAAAAGTATCGGCTTCTTCGACAAAACGGGCACGTGACAGTCTGGCCTTGAGCTCGTCGAGAAGCACGGTGTAGGTCTCGACTGTTTTTTGGGCATGCGAGATATGTTCACGTATCTTCTCCATCTGCTGCTTGCATTCGCCCTTTTTACTGCAATAAAACTCGGTTTCTTCCTCGATCTTCTTTGCTACTTTGAGGTTTTTGCCGTCACGCAGCAATCGCGTCAACCAGAACAAGACTGCACCGAGGAAGAGTGCAGCCACAAGCACAATCACTGAACCAACGGCGATGTTTTCTCCCTGTCCAAGCTGTTGCGCTGTCCATGCAAACGCCTTGTTGATGCGATCAAAGTCAGGAAATTTCTCAGGCAGCAACGGCAAGCCCAATGCCTGCGTAGCTGTATAACACCACGCCCCCAAAGCAAGCAGCATCCCTATCAGGGCCATCACAAGTCCTTTGAGTACCCCCTTGGATATCACCGGCACATCGACCGCTGCAATCGAAGGATCATTGGCTTCGAGCACCGGTGAGGCGATGTGCGTCTGGATCATCTGTTCATCTGCTCCCAGCGCCTCCATGAGGGCATGCGTCGGCTGAAGTGTCTGCTCTTTGAGCGCGGTGTGAGCCTCGTTGAAACGCGCCATATCTTCGTCGATTTTTTTCAAGCAGTTCTCCACTTCATCGTCCGTCTGAGCGAGGGCATTTTTGGCTACTTCGAGCTTCTGCTTGGCTTCAGAAAACTTATCATGCTTTGGCGCATTTTTTGATGCTTCACTCGTAGAGGATTTGGGTAATTTTTCCTCTTTTGCTTCTACCTCTTGTGCATGCTCTTCTGTGTGCTCCTCTGTTGGCTGTACATCCTGATGTCCTGTCTCCATTTGGGATTCCTTTGCTGTATTCTTTTGCAGTTATCATACCATAAAATTCTCGGCTATATCTGACAATTACAACACTTTGGATATAATCCCAAAATTTCACAAACAAAGGTGTTGCACTTGAGTATCCTCTTTTATCTTTTTATTGCACTGGTTGCTCTATCTGTTTTGGTCTTTTTCCATGAATTGGGACACTATACCGTCGCGCGGCTTTTCGGTGTCAAAATCGAGCGTTTCAGTATCGGATTTGGCAAAATTCTTTCACGCAAACAATGTTGCGGCACCGAGTGGGCATTTAGCGCCATTCCTCTAGGAGGGTATGTCAAGATGAAAGGTCAAGACGATGCCGATCCCTTGGCTCGCAGCAGTGATCCGGATAGCTACGACACCAAAAAACCCTGGCAGCGGATCCTGATCCTGCTTGCCGGCCCTGTCGCCAATCTCATCCTGGCCTTTTTCGTCTACCTTGCCATCGCCTTGAGCGGCGCACCGGCAGCCGTGGCGACCGATTACCTTCCGCCGGTCGTCGGCTCAGTCTCAGACGACTCTCCCGCTGCCCATGCCGGACTCCAGGCAGGCGACCGCATCGCAAGCGTCAATGGCCACCCCGTACGCTACTGGTACGAAATCAGTCAGGATATCCAGGCCGCGCCCGATCCGATACAGCTCCAGATCACACGCCACGAGCAAACCATTCCACTGACCCTCACGACCCAAACCATTGAGGGAAAGAACGCATACATGGAGACAATCCATCGCCGTATCATAGGCATCGCTCCCCAAGGTAACCGTGACACCTCCATCCACTTTTCACCCATGCAGGCTTTAGCCTACAGCTGGCGCGAAACGGTCAAAGCCACCACACTCATCGCCACCGGTACAAAAAAAATGGTCACCGGCGAAGTGAGCTCCAAACAAGTCGGCGGCGCAATCACGATCTTTGATATCATCATGAAGTTTGCCGCACATGGTGTCGTCTATCTCCTCTACATCATGGCGCTCATCTCCGTCAACCTCGGCGTCCTCAACCTCCTGCCCATCCCTGCACTTGATGGTGGACACATCATGTTCAATCTTTATGAGATCA
>CAZCAZ010000015.1:0-19741 GCA_964496735.1 uncultured Nitratifractor sp.
CAATGGAAGCAGAGCGACACCTTGGTGCCGGCAATGATGCGGATCGATGAGTTTGAGCAGCGAGCGGTGACGTTGGGGGATCGGGCAGTGATCGATCCGCTTCAGCGGGTGCTGCTGATGCGGGAGGCGGCGGATTTTGAGGCGTTCAGAGTCTTCAAGGTCGATCGGGTGCTTGTGAAATTCCTCAGCAGCAGTGAGGGGCTCTTTCGTTTTTTTGAAGAGCTGGCGCTGGAGGAGGTCGATTTCGCCTCACTCTCCGAGGCGGATGCCTATGCGGAGTTTGGGGAGCACTTGATGATCCTCGAAGAGCTCAAAAGCCGCTACCGGGATTTGCTAGAGGCACAGGGATTGACTGATCGGATGTTTGTCCCTGAGATCGCAAAGCTCCATGAGGGGTTTGCAGCACAGTATGAGCGGATCGAGATCTTTCTCGAAGGACTTCTCAGTCGCTACGAGCTGGAGCTTTTTGTACAAATTTCCGGACACAGCTCCGTGATCCTTCACTATACCACCAGCCCCTTCAGTGCCAAGATGGAGAGCCGACTGGCTGGGATGGGGATCACGCTCTCTCCGCAGAGTCGAAATATGATCGACCTGAGCCGAAAAAAGGTATTGGAATCTACGCCTAATCCCGCAGCGACAAAAAGCTCCGTAATCGCCGTCAGTGAGCGGATGGAGCAGATCAGTGCCGCGTTGATGGCCGTCGATGAAATGGTCGGCAGCGGGATCGTGCCGGAGCGGATCGCCCTGATCCTCCCTGATGAGGGATTCAAGGAAGCGTTTCGACTCTATGATAGCCTCAATAACCTCAACTTTGCCATGGGCTTTGACTACGCTAACGGGCGCAATTACAAGATTCTCCATGCCTTGCTGCAGCACTGGCGACGTCCGGATATCCGGACGCAGGAGCGGCTGGAGCGGTATGGCCTCTCAGAAGAGCTGATGAATACTCTCTCTCCATCGGACAAAAGGGATGTTGAGCGTTTTTTTGTGATGCTGGAGCCCTTGGGGCTAACTGAGAATGATCCGCTTCGCATCGCTCGGGTGGCCGAGGCACGCGAGGAGCTTGCACGGCTCTTTCCGCATGAGGCATTGCGGATGAGCGAGTGGCTTGCTCTATGGCTGCAAATGCTCGACACCATTCGGATTGATGACCTACGCGGAGGACTGATCACGATGATGGGCGTACTGGAGACGCGAGGCGTGTCGTATGACGGAGTGGTGATCGTGGACTTCAACGACGGCATTGTCCCAGCAAGCACGGCAAAAGATCAGTTTCTCAATTCTCAAGTGCGTACTTTCGCAGATTTGCCTACCCGAAGTGATCGAGAAGCCCTCCAAAAACACTATTATCACCGTCTCCTCTCTCAGGCACAGGCTTCTGTAATCATTTACGCCACAGGGGACAATCGCCTCCCTTCGAAGTTTCTGTATGAGTTGGGACTAGAGAGCGCCGAGCCTCAGTCTGTACCGTATGGTTTGCTGTACGATCACCCCTCTCGGATCATTGAGCCTCCTGATCCTGTCGTGGAACATTTTGATGCCACGGCACAGACATGGTCTGCCTCTCGATTGCAAGTTTGGCTGGGGTGCAAACGTCGATATTACTACCGCTATATCCGTGGAATTCAAGCCAAAGCCGATGAGACTTTCAACGAAGGCGCCTTTCTGCATACACTTCTGGAGCATCTCTATGTTCAGGCCGATCACTATGATACGCCTGAGGTGCTGCGGAATACCCTGCATGAGTTGATGGGTAAACTTCTTCCCGATGAGACAGCTGCCAATGCATACCGCAAGATAATCTGGAGTAAGAAATTTGAACCGTTTATCGTACAGCAGATCCGCCATTTTCGTGCTGGATGGCGTGTAGTGGAGCGCGAAAAAGACTTTGCAGCTTCTTTGGGTGGGCTTCGCTTCAAAGGGCGCATTGACCGGATCGATCAAGACGCCACCCACACCCTCGTGATCGATTACAAAAGCGGTTCGATCCGTGAAGCCAACCGAAGCAAAAATCTCGAGGTGGCTACGGATTTTCAAATGAACATATACCGACACTTGTTGGCGGCTCATTACCCCACGGTCTCTCTTGCGTTCCAAAAAGTATTTGACGATGCGGCGCTAGTGGAAGCAGTCGCATTGGATGAAAAGGACGCATTACTTGGTGAACACATTGTAGCGCTCAAGCAGACCCGATCGTTTGTCGCCAAAAAGACCGAGAAGCTCTCTGAATGCACATATTGCGAGTTTACACTGATGTGCGGGCGGGGTGAGTATGTGTGATTGCAGGCAGTATTTTACTGCGGCATGAGGAGATCAATAATCGCCTGCAGAAGGGTTTGTTTTTCGAGCGTACGTATTTGGTCTCGATATGCTTCGAGCGAGAGATGGGTTTTTGTGATGGATGCCTGACGAATGATGGTGCCCCCATCAAGCTCATTGCTGACCCAGTGGATGCTTACGCCTCCTTCATCATGAGGGTCGTTATAGCTGCGCTCGATGGCATGTGTGCCTTTGTGCCGCGGCAGAAGGGAGGGGTGGAGATTGATGGCACGTACAGCATGGACAAAAACCGGTGTCACGATACGCATAAATCCAGCCAATACTACCAGGTCGGCTTCGTAAGACTCCAAGCGTGCGACCATCTCCGCATCAAAAGCCTCACGACTCGCGTACATCCGGTGATCGACAACCTCCAATGGAATATCATGCAAGTGTGCAATCGCAATACCTCCAGCATCAGGATTGTTGGTCAACGCAGCAACAATGGCAATACCTTGGCGAGGAAGATGCTCGGTGAGGTAGGCAAAATTTGTCCCCTCGCCGCTAAACAAAACAGCAATCTTTTTTTGAGATTTTGACATTTATGCCTCGGTCAAAGTAAGCACGGATATCTGATCAATCAGATCCGTTGGCAGCATCGCGTAGTCTGATCCTGCGTATTGTTCCGATGCTTTGGCCAAGGCCAGTGAACCGTGGATGGCTGCATCGATGCCGCTGTATCCTTGTGCCAGTAGACCGAGTATTAGGCCACTGAGGACATCGCCACTGCCCCCTTTGGAGAGGCGATTGGTACCGTGTGGATTGATAAAAAGTTGTTTTTCGTTCACAATAAGCATGTTGGCGCCCTTGAGCAAAAGGGTGGCATGAGGATAGGCATCCCCAAAGCGCCTCGTCAGCTCAAAGCGTCGTTCTTGGACCTCGGTGACGCTTAGGTCTTCATCAAAACAGTATTTCCATAAGTGCGTCATTTCTTTGGGGTGAGGTGTCAAGACAATGGTGCGTTCTGTCTCTTGGAGTGTGTCAAGCAGTTCAGCCTGATAGAACGCGTCAGCATCCAGCAGGATGGGCGTGACCGAATGGATGATATTTTTGTGTAGAAATTCTGCTTCAAAGTGCTGACCTAGTCCCATGCCGATTCCCAAAGCTGTGACATTGGCAGGGAGCTTGGACGTGTACATAAGGTGGGGTGGTGGGGTGATTGGATCGCGCACTACAAGGGTGGTAAGTCCTGCGCCAAAACGTGCGGCGGCCATCCCGGCAATGACTCCAGCCCCGGGTTTGTCTCCGCAAAAGACAGCCGCATGACCGAATGTCCCCTTGTGGGTATTTTGAGCAAAATCTCGGTCAGGAAGGTCAAGGTCTTCCCAATCAAGTAGATAACTGGAGACGGGCATATCACGGGTGTATTGGCTGTAGCGAATCCCCAGATCGACTCGGACGATCGTGCCAACAAGGTCTTTGACTCCATCCATATAGAGCAACTCTTTTTGCGCTCCCATCGTGATGGTCACATCTGCATCGAACCCTATCGTACCAACTCGACCTTCTTTGTCGATTCCAGAGGGGATGTCGCAGGCAATTTTGATGCCGCTTAGATTGTTCATTTTGTCGATCAGGGTTTGCATCGCATCATCCAATGGCCGACTCAGCCCAGCACCAAAAAGTGCATCGACAATAATGTCTGCCGGCTCAAGATGCTCAACAATCTCAATGTAGTCTAATTTTTCGGTACGTGCTAGCTGTTTTTGTGCCATGGACGATCGGACACCAAAGGGGAGATAGAGTTTGACACTGCGGATATTGTACTGGAGTTGGCGTGCCAGTGTGATCCCGTCTGCTCCGTTGTTGCCCGGCCCAGCCACGATGAGAATGGAGCGGGCCTCTGGGTAGTGACTCTCTATGTACTTTTTGATCCCTTTGGCCGCGTGCTCCATCAGAATATCTTCGGTCAACCCATACTCATCGTAGCATCGTTGATCCATCGCATAGCAGTCCTTGAACACTTTGCGCATGATAACCCCTTTGAAAAAGTGAATGGATCATCTTAGCACAGGATTGCCTGCACAAAGCTTGCAGGCTTAATGAAGCAATGGGGTCAATGTCGTTCCGTCAAGCGTGTAGAGATTATTGCGAGCACCATCAGCGGCAGCCTGAAAGACCAGCTTTCCGTTGAGCTTGATGACATGAAGCGGTCACGCGAACTAAAAAATAGGTACAGTTTTTTCCAGAATGTCATGCTGTCATCTTGCCATAAAACTTTCTTGGTATAATACTGCCCTTTATTCTGTCTTTGATTTGATAGCAAATTGGAGAAATTTTTGAATGGGAAGGGGGTGCTTTTTATGCCAGGAATTATCGTCAACTCACGTGATACATTTGAAGATTCATACCGAAAATTCAAACGCCAGTGCGACCGGAACCTCATCGTCACCGAGGCCCGTGCCCGCCAGCACTTCGAGACCAAAACCGAGAAGCGCAAAAAAGAGAAGATTGCAACCCGCAAAAAAATCCTCAAGAAGCTCTTCATGCTTCGCCGCTACGAGGCGCGCCTCTAAGCACCCATTTTTCTCCGGGGTCTTCCCCGGGATTTATCCCTTTATTTTGACATACCACCATGCCAGACTGGCTACCCCGATGGCAGATATGCTTCGTACAGCTACGATGACTACGGCGTTTGCTCCAAACATTGCAAACAACAACGTGTCCTCAATGATTGCATGACAAACCAACAAAAAACTCCCGATGACAAAGATCTCATTTTTATCCATCTCCCCACTTTTGGCTTCGCTAATGAGAACTCCGGCTCCATATGTTATCCCCAGAATCAGACCGCTGGCCAGCGTGAATCCCTTGCTGACGTGATGCGTATTTTTTTGGAGGATAGGGCGTGATTTTATCCAGTCCATTAGGATGATCAATATCGTAACAAGGGTAACAATTTTGATCGACAAGATCAGGGCGTTTTGTATTGAGTGGCCCAACATGTCCCATGCATTGGCATAATGTACGCTTTGGACTGTCTGGGCAGTGACAGCCTGTGCAAACCAACTCGCAGGCATCCAACTCACCAGGATACCTACGGCTATGGCCACGACAATGCGCAGTCCGTATGCATAGCGTGAAGAGAGACCCAGTTGCTTCATCACGGCACTTTCGACAATCAAGGAGTGTGCCACTCCGAGAAAGAGAGCCAAGATAGTCCACTCATGCGGTGAGAGATTCAGGGGTGCTGCAAACGCTATCCCGGCATAGAGATTGAGTATCATGCCGCTGATGAGCGCCAGTGCTGTTTCGGAGGGCAGTCCAATGAGTGCCGTGATCGGCTCCAAAATGAAGGCCACATATCGGAGAATATCGTAATAATAAAGCACGTCTGCCAATAGATAGATTGGCAGGATGAACTTGAGAATCATCCAGGCGGAGTCGAGGGACTTTTTCAGGGTAGTGTTCATATTATTTCCAAAATTTTTCTGATATTTTAGTCAATATTTTATTCTGTGTCTTGGAAAAAATTGCGCTAGATTCGAAAGGCATTTTTGTAGGCTTTTGGTGAGACGCCAAAGACCTTTTTGAAGTAGTTATAGAGGTGGCTCTGATCGTAAAATCCACAGCTTAATGCAGCTTCAGTGATATCCATCCCTTCGGTAATCATTGCTTTGGCACGGTGGACACGAAGATCAAGTTGATATTTTTTGGGCGTGCTGCCAAAATGCCGCTTGAAGTGTCGAATGAGGGTGTAGTGGTTGATCTCAAATGCTTCAGCAAGTGTCTTCAATGACAGCGGCAGATCCCAGGCTGATTCAATATGCCGGCGCACGGCTTCAAGCTGCACATCGGGAATCATTCTTTCTGGAGCTCCATCAAGTGCTTCGTCTAGAAAATGCCACACCCACTCTTCAAAATCTTGTGTATCGGCGGCCTCGGCTTGGACAAGGGCCATGACAATACGCACAAAATCATCATGGAGACCCTTGTGTTCGACGAGATGTCGCCAGTTTTTCTCTGATACGGTGATCCCCAGCGTCTCGGTGATCCATTCTGGATCAAGATGTGCGATCACATAATCCCGAGCTTCTTTGGGCAGTACGGCACGGTGCTGTACTCCTGGAGCAAAGCAGACCAGCGTATTCCTTCCGACACTCAGCCGCGCATCTTTAAATTCAAAGACCAGATCCCCCTCTCCAGCCAATGCACTGACGACCAACGCATCGTGTGCATGATAATCATAACAATTCACCATGCGGCTTTGGTACTTGATTTCACCAAAAGGGAATCGGCGGGCAACAAGAGGCATGCGTCTCCTTTTTGGGTGTTATTATACCGTTGAGAGCTGGATGGGTTCTTGGAAAAAATTGATTATAGGTAACTTTTCGCTAAAATATCCCACAGAATATTCCAAAGGTTTCCCCATGACAAGCACCACCCCTCTCAAGAAAAACGCCATCAAAATCATGCTTCTGGGCTCAGGTGAGCTCGGCAAAGAGGTTGCCATCGAGGCGCAGCGGCTTGGCGTCGAGGTTGTCGCTGTGGATAAATATGAAAACGCTCCAGCTCATCTCGTGGCCAACCGCAGCTACGCGATTGACATGCAGGATGAATCGGCCGTGCTTGAGTTGATCGAGAAAGAGCAACCCAGCTACATCCTCCCTGAAGTTGAGGCGATCTCTATATCAGCACTTTTTGAGGCAGAAAAGCGTGGATTTCACGTCATTCCCAATGCCGAAGCGGTCAATAAAACCATGAATCGAAAGAATATCCGAGTCTTTGCTGCCGAAGAGCTGGGTTTGACCACATCCCGTTATGCCTTTGTGAGCACCCTCGAGGCACTTCGATCTGCCGGAGAGCAGATCGGCTTCCCTTGCGTCATCAAGCCTGTGATGAGCTCCTCGGGCCATGGTCAAAGTATTGCCCGCACACCCGAAGATATCGCAAGGTCCTGGGAGATTGCCAAAGAAGCCCGAGGCGATGCGAGCGAACTGATCGTCGAAGAGTTTGTTGCCTTTGATTATGAAATCACACTGTTGACCGTGCGCAACGAAACCGGTACGGTCTTTTGTGACCCCATCGGGCATGTGCAGAAGGATGGGGATTTTGTCCTCTCTTGGCAGCCGATGGCCATGGCATCTGATGCCCTTGAAAAAGCCAAGACCATTGCCAAAGTTGTGACCGATGGGCTGGGTGGGCGCGGAATTTTTGGCGTGGAGTTTTTTGTCAAGGGGGACGAGGTCTACTTCTCCGAACTCTCTCCGCGACCGCATGATACTGGTATGGTGACGCTAATCACACAAAGCCAGAGTGAATTTGCCCTCCATGTCCGCGCGGTGCTGGGGCTACCATTGGCGTATACCACGTACGGTTCAGGTGCTTGCGGCGCCTACAAGGCCAAAAACGAAAGCGACAATCCCATCCTGGACATTCCCGATGGTGCTTTTTCTGCCGACTCTTTCGTTCGAGTTTTTGGCAAGCCTGAGAGTCATGTTGGTCGACGGATGGCTGTGAGCCTTGTGTTGGATGAGGACATCGAGCGAGCCAAAAAACGCGCAGAAGAGATCGTTGATCGTATAAGCGAGATTGTGTAAATCCGTTTAAAAATGATTTAACAAAATTCGATACAATCCCAAAAAAAAACGAAAGACAAGCCATGAAAATTTTTAGTCGGACCTTCCTCCCCCTCTTGCTTTTTATCTACATCGCCATTGAAACCTATGCCAAGCTCAATCACACATCCATTTGCGGAAGTGAAGGGTGCAAGCTCGCCGGTGAACTGCTCAATTTCCCCAGCCTTTATCTCAACTTTATGGGGCTGGGGGCAGTGGCTGGTATCTTGATGCTTGGGTGGCTTTCGTTGAAGCGACCGGAGTTTGAAGCCCTCTTCTTTGTTGCCCTTTATGCTGCGATAGGCTTTGAGACTATTATGTTTGCCTATCAATTTTTTGTCAACCCGGAACCGTGCATCTTCTGTGGGGGCGTCTATGGATCGCTGCTCGTGATTGCTCTCGTGGCTCGACCGCGCTATATGCTCTATGCCTTGCCGGCTGTTTTGGCTCTTTGGATTGCTTTGAGCACTTTGGCGATTCCAAAAAACATGGAACTTGTTTCCAAGAACGGTACGTACCTGATCCATTCTGAGACCTGCCCGCATTGCAAAAAAGTCAAGGCGTATTTTGCTGAACAGCATATTGCCTACACGTCCATTGATGTCCACTCGGCCAATGCACGCACTTTGCTGAAAAATTTGGGTATTCACTCCATCCCTGTCCTTGTTATCCGAGACGCCAGCACGACCACCGTGCTCAAAGGAGATGAGCCTATCATTGAGCACTTCTCCAAGACGCCTGAGACGTCGAAGCCTTCAGAGAGCAGCAGTGCTGCACCGCTGACAGATGAGAAGGCTGGTGGGTGCTCGCTTGATAATCAACTTGATACTGCCCCGAGTGAGGGTGGCTGCGAGCAAGACAATGACGTGCCATTGCGCTAATCATTGCTAGGAGCACCCTAGGGTATCGAGCGTACAACCCACTGTGCAAAAGGGATCGAAGCCGTAAAGGCAGGCGAGACGGCGTTGAGGATATGACTGGTATTGCCTTGGTGCTCGACAACAAAATCCTGCACCAACTCATGGGTACGTCTATCCAGAAGCTGAGCTCGGATACCTGGTTTACTCCATGTGTCATAGCCGCTCAGATCAAAATCATTTTTGAGTAGCGTTTTTGTCAAGTTGATCAAGTGGGCTTTGCTGTATTTTTTGACCTCATCCATTGCCAGAGTACGGAAGCCGAAATCATTCAAGACAAAGAGCTTTGCTTCCCAGCCTAATATTTCTATCATCTCTCGTAGGCTAAACCCCTCCATTCCCTTATAATTTTCTCGCCAGAAGGCTGGAATGGCAGTGGGACCGATCTTGGCAGTACCGTCGACTGCTAGCGTGGTGTGGACACCAAGGAAAGGATTGGCAAGGTTGGGGACAGGGTAAATATTGGTGCTCAACCCTGAGCGCTTGTCGGAATCTTTGAGGTAAATACCTTTGAATGGGAGAATGGTGTAATCCAGCCCACAATAAAAGTCATGAGCAATCGTATCGGCATGGAGTCCGGCAGCATTGACAAGGTGACCAAAGCGTAGCACGCCACAGGCAGTCTGGATCGAGTCGCTACTGAGGCGGCGCTTGTAGCCACAGGATGTTTGGATGGTGATTCCCATGTTGCGAGCAACCCTGGCAAAGGCATGTGTCACCTGCACTGGGTCGACGGTAGCGGTCGTAGGGGAAAAGAGGGCGCGTCGATAGGTGCTAGCTTCGGGGAAACGGCGGGCAAGCTCATCGGTATCCATCCAGCGCAGCTCCACACCGTTGGCACGTCCACGCTCCATCAAGGTCTCCAGCGACGCATCTTCAGAGGCATTGGCTGCGACCACCACCTTGCCCGCTTCGTTGATCGGCAGATCATTCGCATAACAAAAGGAGCGCATAGCCGCATTGCCTTCGCGCGTAAAGCGGGCCTTGAGTGAGTCAGAGGTATAGTAAAATCCGGCATGGAGCACCCCGCTGTTGCGCCCGCTGCCGTGTAGGCCCATTTCAGGCTCTTTTTCCAAGATCATGATGGTAGCTTGGGGGTGTTTTTTCTTTAGCGCAATGGCAACTGTGATTCCGATGATCCCAGCGCCAATGATGAGGTAGTCGGTCATGATTTTCCCTCGCGAATTTATTTTGAATTTTTCAAGCAAAATTCCGTGTGTTCGTTTAAAATCCCAACACTTCATCCACGAGAATAATGGTCGTGCGTCCGGCCTTGTCGCCGCTGATCCAAGTAAACTTTTTGCCGATATTTTCAGGTCCCCATCTGGGCTCTTTGCCCATGGCAATGGCTTTGGCATTCATGCGTTCGATATTTTTGGGCGCCGCGACGGTACGGATGCGCTCAAACGCAGCTTCTCGGTCCTCGACGATTTTGTGGGTGCTGACAATCAACAGTACCTTGCGTGGCCCAAAGATCTGAGCGGCGACCCGGTTGCCATCCCCATCGGCATTGACAAGCTCCCCTGTGCGGGTGATGGCGTTGCATCCAGTGATGTAGAGGTCGCTCAACAGGCCTTGCCGACGGTATTCAAAGGCCTCTTCTCGGCTGATCCCTTCGGCATATTGATTGAACAGGCGGATATCGTCCTGCTCCTGAAGCCAGTCAAGCAGTCCAATCTGAGCCACGGTAGTTGATCCTCCCATTCCAATAGAGAGGCCGGAGGCAATGTAGGTCTTGGCCAGCTCAAATGCTTCAGAGGCTGTCGCAACATGCAAGACGTCAAAGTTGTTGTTTCTAAGGTTTTCAATGGTTGTTTTCATGCGGGTATTATATCTTGTTTGGCTTGTTGTTCATTTTGTGATACCCCATTATCAATACCATCAACACCAATCCAATGATGTGTGTATTGGGCAGCCAGTCGAGCCAGCTCTCCCAGCCGAAGATCGAATCCTGAGCGAGCATCAAAAAAGCACTAACTCCAAAGAGTGCACGCTCCAGAAGCTTCATTGGGCGATCCCAAAAACCTTCGACTGTGGCTGTGAACATCAGGATGCCAGCCATGGCGACAACAAACACTTCAAAGCGCGCGCCCCAGTCCCCTGAGATCAAAGGTGAAAATGCAAAAAGGATCGGGACGATGTAGAGGCCTTTGCCAAGTTTCCACGATTCTACTCCTGTGCGCATAGGGGGCGTGCCTGCGATTCCGGCAGCTGCAAAGGCGGCTAGGCAGACTGGCGGGGTGAGGTTGGAATCCTGTGAGAGCCAAAAGATGATGAGGTGTGCCGAGAGCAAATACATTGTCATTTCGGGCACAGTTACCCCTGCAGCGGCCAGTGCGGCCATTTCGGGAGAGAGCATGAGGCCAAGCAGTGCCGGAGCAGAGAGGACGGCCAAGACAATGTAGCTCGCTGTGACCGGTAAGCCCATTCCGAGAAAGAGGGACGCAATGGCGACGAGGACTAGAGCGAGCATGAGGCTTCCGGCAGACCACTGCATGATCAGCTGCGAAAAAGTCACGCCAATGCCCGAGATGTTGATGATACCGACGATGATACCCACAGAGACCAGCAAGACGCCGGTGACGATCATATTTTGGGTGCCCATGGATAGGGCATCCAAGATGTCGCGTGGGTACATGCGTTTGGTGCGGGTGAGCCATGAGGCAGCGACGATCGTAAGGATCGAGAATCCGGCGGCATACGTGGGGGTAAAGCCTTTGATCAGAAGGGTCAGCAAGACCGTTAGGGGGATGAAAAAGTGTGCCCCTTCACGCAAAATAGGCCAGACATTGACTTGCTCTCCTGTGGCAGCTATGCCGTGTTTTTTTGCATGGATATGAATGTAAAACGAGATCGACGAAAAATAGAGAATTGCTGGCAGGATCGAAACCAGTACGATGGTGGTAAAGGGTATTTGTGTCATTTGTGCCATGACAAAAACGCCTGCTCCCATGATCGGGGGCATGATCTGCCCACCGGTACTAGCAGCGGTCTCTACGGCGGCGGCAAAGATCGGCTTGAAGCCATTTTTGATCATCATGGGGATCGTGATCGAGCCAGTAGAGACAGTGTTGGCCACCGCCGAGCCTGAGATTGTGCCCATAAGCGCCGAGGAGAAGACTGCCACATGCCCAGCACCCCCTTGAAAGCGTGATGTTAGGGCGCGGGAGAGATCGACGATGAAGTCTCCTGCACCGGATTTCATCAAAAATGCGGCGAAAAGCATAAACATAAATACATACGTGGCTGAAATGTTAGCAATAAAGCCAAAGAGCCCTTCATTGGTATAAAATGCCCGATAAAGGAAGCGTTCCGGGGTCATTCCTGCAAAGGCAAAGACCCCCGTCATGTACTGACCGAGGAAGAGAACGTAGCCAATCGCCAGCAACATAAGGATCGGGATGATCCAGCCGGTGGTGCGTCGGACGACTTCCAGAGCCAGAATGATTGTTCCAGCCGCTACAGTGAGATTCATCGGCCCCATGACAATGCTGCCACTGCTGGTGTAGATCGACTCTTCGGTTGCCATGATGTAAAAAAATGGAACAAGGGCAATCAGAGAAAGAAGGATGTCATACCAAGGGATTGTTTCTGTATCGGCTGCCTTTCTTGCACGATGCAAAAGGAAACCAAGCGAGGCAAGAAATGAGAAATGGGCAGCATTAAACCAAAGGTCGCTGAGTCCACCACGAAGATTGATGTAAAAATGAAACAGCGCGATCAATGCCGCATAGACAGTGATCACGCCGGCAAGTTGGCTCCGGCGCATGGTGGGGTTACTTGGCGATTAGACGATCGGGGATTTTGATCCCTTTTTCACGATAAAATTTGGCTGCCCCAGGGTGCAGAGGCATGGGCAGACCGGCGATGGCCTTCTCGAGTGCCATGGCCTTGGTTGCTTTGTGGACAGTGTTGAGGAACGGGAGGTTCTCGTACATGGTTTTTGTCAAGAGATAAACCGTCTCTTCAGGTGTATCTTTGGTCGCTACGAGCAAGTTGGGTTGAGCAATTGTGTTGATGTCTTTGGGTAAGCCAGGATAGGAGGCTTTGGGGATGACGTAACGATTCCAAACAGGAAATGCTTTTTGGATTTGCTTGATCTGCTCATCGGTAAATTCAAGGATAGAGATTTTGTCTGCACCAATGTTGGCAAAAGCCTGAGTGACGGCACTAGCGGGTACTCCGGCTGGGATATTCATCCCGTCAACTTTGCGATCTTGTAGCGCTTTGGCACTGGGTCCGTAGCCCATATACTGGAGATCCATTTTTTTGAAGTCGATTCCGAGGGCTCCCATGATCGTCTCACCTGAGACACGGGTGCCTGAATTGCGCTTACCGATACTAAACGCTTTGCCGTAGAGGTTATTTAGATCCATGATGTTGCCGGTTTTGGCATTGTCATTGTAGACGACGAATTGTTCGACGTTTTGCCAGAGCATGCTGACGGATCGGAGGTTTTTGCGTGGCTTGCCCTCGTACTTGCCGACACCTTGCCATGCCATGGAGCCAAAAAGCCCCTGAAGGATGGCGAAGTCCACCTCGCCCTTATCGATCATGTCGACGTTTTCTCCACTTCCGGCACTGGTGACGGCTGAGAAGGTCATGTGGTGTTTTTTGGCGAGCTTGAGGCTGGCAATGGTGGCAATCCCCACCCCGACGGGATAGTATGTTCCCCCTGTACTTGCGGTGGCGAGAATGTATTTTTGCTCTTTTTTCCCGGCATAGGCTCCGGTGACCATCCCCGCTGCAATAAGGGATCCGAGGATCAGCTTGCTGATTGTGTTTCGTCGTTTCATTGTATACTCCTTTTGAAATGTTTCAAACATCATCATACAAGAAACAATATTAATGTTGTATGAATGTTGTATTATTCGATAATATAACCTTTTCCCTTGTGCGAGTAGACAAAATCGTGCTTTCCTAGCTTGTCCTTGAGGCGCTTCATGATTGCGCGAAAAGAAGAATCAGGACGATCCGTGGTGCCCCATAATTCGTTTTTGAATTGATCGAGCGTGACGATCTTGCCGCGCATCCGAATCAAAAGATCGAGCAGCAATGTTTCCTGGCGGGTTAGTTTTACAAGTGTGTCGTCTCGATAGAGCATTTTCTCTTCGAGGCTGTAGCGGAAATGATTGCCGATGCGACTGTTTTTGGTTTTCTCTTCGATCACTTCTTCTTTGGCTTTTTGTAACATTTCCATGACATTGTCGACGTTAAGAGGCTTGAGAAAATAGCCCAAAACCCTCAAATCAATGGAGCGATGAAGCTTTTCTTCATCTCGGTGAGCGGACACGATAATAAAGTTTTGTTTTGCGTCCAATGCATAAATGGCCTCGAGCATGCTCATCCCATCCATATTGGGCATATTAAGATCGGTGAGTACGAGATCAAACGGTTGACCTTTTTCCAGGTTTTTTTGATAAACCTCGAGCCCTTCTTGACCATCTTTGGCGATGACAACATCTTCAAAAATTGTATTGAGATAAAATCCGAGGATGTCTCGGGCGTCTTCTTCGTCTTCACACAAAAGTACGCGTGTATGAATCATGATTCCTCCTTGTTGAACGTAATGGTAAACTCTACACCATTGTGTATGTTGGCAGCCGTGATAAGTCCGTCCATGTTTTTCTCAATAATGGTGCGGGTCATGTAGAGCCCGATTCCTGTACCCTTGTCCTCGAACTTGGTGGTAAAATAAGGCTCAAACATGCGCTCAAGCACCTCAGGAGATGCTTGGCCGCCATTGTTGGAAATTTGGATACGATGCTCATCAAGACGGATGCGTACTTCCCCTGTATCAGTCTTTTTCTGCTTCCGCTGCGACAGAATTGCATCTTTGGCATTGGATAGTATATTCAAAATTGCCTGACGAAATTCATTTTCATACCCCATAATGGTAAAAGAGTTTCCTGATAGTGTCGTTTTGATGCTGTTTTTCTCAAATTGTGTCTGCATGATGGCATGGGTTGAGTTGATGGCCTTGGCGACATCGAAGTTTGCCTTGTTTTTGGAGGGTTGATAGAAGTTTCGGAAGTCATCAATGGTATCGGACATGTAGTCGATTTGTTTTTTGGCTTTCTGGACGTACTTTTCCAACATGGCTTTCCCAAAATCAGGATTGTCTACGTTGTCGCGAACAAAATGAAGAATCAGCGTAATGTTGTTCAAGGGCTGCCGCCACTGGTGCGCGATAGAGCCGATCATTTCACCCATGGCAGCGAGCTTGTTTTGCTGGATCAGCAAGCGTTGTTTCTCTTCATTCTTGGCCACTTCTTTTTGCACCAACTGGCTGAGATGCTCGGATGCTGCTTTTTGCTCACTGATGTCGGTGCTCATCATCATGAGGCGCAAGGGATCACCGTTGTTGTCCCAAAAAACCTTTCCACGCCCGAGTAGCCATTTGTAGGCACCCGCCTTGGTGCGCAGACGATATTCGCAGATCATGGGATTGGAATGAGGCACTTGCCTGTGTTCATCAAATGTGGCTTGTACACGCTGAGTATCATCTGGATGCATGAGAGAGAACCATGCCTCGAATGATTGGATTTCTCCAGGTTTGTAACCAAGTATATCCAGCCATTTTTGCGAAAAGAATGTTTTGTGTGTTTTAAAGTTGGTGTCCCAGAGCCCATCATTGGAAGCGATGATGGCCAGTTCGTAGCGCTCCTTGAGGCGCTTTAGGCGTTCGTGGGTGTGGTGAAGTTGTGTATTGTATCGCCGGAGAATCCTTCGAATCACATTGGAGAACGCACGAGCAAAAAACAAGAGACTCAAGCCCGTCATAAAGATAACTATGGAGAGAATGTGTTTTTTATTTGTGTACTCTTGCCGAATCTTTTCGATCGACTTCTGCATTGCATGAGATGTTGTGGTGAGTCCTATGGAGAGAAAGAGGCGTTCAGAATGATAGAGGGGTTCGTCAAGTTGCGCAAGCTCGTATTGACTCCAAGTATGTTGCTGCTGTCGGTTGTAGGCATTGTACCGCAAGTGATCATAAAGCCAAAAGAAATAGCCTTTGGGATTGTCGGCTTTATTGCTCATGCTTTGGATATATGCTTGGATGGTGAGATCACGCAGGTTGTTGACTTGAGAAAAAGCTCCGAGGTAGATTCCCGTATCTCCGATTTGCTCAAAGTAACTCTCTTGGACGGTTTGATCCAGGTCGTTTTTCCAAGAAAGAGAGCTTTGAGATCCTTGAGAGTAAATATAGAGCATGGTAATCCGCAAGTGTGCCGGATCACTAAAACGATCAAAGATGAGGTTTTCAATTCTTTTGAGTTGCCGCCTTCCATAAAAGATCGTCATATTGCGATTGAATAACACAAACCGAACAGAGTGTGAATGCTCAATGTCTTGAAGATAAGGACGTAGTTTTTCCATTGTATTTATCGGCCCAAGGCCTTCGTATACCCCTTCGAGGAAATGCACATGACGCTGTAATTTTTCTTGGACGGAGGAGAGTCCTGTCATGATTCGATGATTGATTAGGGTGGTATAGTGGTCGAGATTTTTTTGGCGGATACTGTCTGCTTGCTGGGCAACTAAGGCAATACGACTTTCCATGCGATGTTCTGCTAGGATGTTGCCAAGAAATAAGGAAAGCAGCATAAGAAAGATGATGAATCCCATAGGAATATAGGTGAGGAGTTTTTCAATTTCACCGAGAGTATGAATGTGCTGCTTTAGCTTCATTGTGCATGATCTTTATCGGAGGACTTGGCGCCGAGTGGATGCAGAGTTTTATCAAGCAGGTGAGTCAAGAGTGGGTCGCCTTGGGTGTTGACTTTGAAGAGCCCGTAACGAGCAGATTCATAGCGCTTAGATGTACCTTCGCGGAAGAAAAAAGCGTTGGTAGCAATTTTGATCTCTGTGTCGCGTACGCGATAATGAAGGATTGCTTGCCCCTCTTCCAATGTCTGCCCATGGTAAAGATCCACAAATGATGCCGTGCAGTTGGCTTCAACATCTAGAAGCACGTAACCATCAGTTGCATGTTGCAGGTTATTGGGGGAGATATGGGATCGCAGGGTATCAGCCAGAGCAAATCGTAGACGCATATAATCCCCTTGCATCAGTGAGCGAGGATCGACCGGTGCAAGGCGGAGGCAAACCGTTTTGCCCTGGGCGAGGTGTTGCTCTTTTTGGTAAATTGAAAAATTAACCAGAGCCACGATGAGAATCAAGGCAAGAAAAACACCCGCTTTAGTGCGCGTCATGTGAACCCCTGTTGTCAAGATCGTGATGCTTCGTGCGTCGTATCAATGCATAGATTGTCAGCATGAGTACACCGCCTCCCGAGAGCATGGCCGACTTGAGAAGCAGTGTGATGTGGAGTGTGTAGTAGAAATAGCCCACAGACCACAACAGCATAGCACTACTGATCTGCTGCAAGCGGAGGTGCCCCCGAGCAAAACCAAGGATGAGCAGCGTGACAGCAATAGCCAAGCCATGCATTTGACTTGCCAAGAGCGCAATGACCAGCAAGAAGGCTATGCCTGAAGGTGTGAGATGGATTTGATATTTTGGCTGACGAGAGAGCGCATAAACGGTCGAGATCAGCACAACGCCGTTGAGCCCTGAAGTGACCCAAGGGTTCGTGAGCCATCCAATTGTTTCGCCTGAGAATGGAAGCCAGAATGACGCAGGCGAAAACCCTGAAACGACCAACCAAAATAGCCCAAGCGTCATGCCATTGCCAATAGCCTGCTTGAAAAAAAATATTTTAGGATTTTGATATTCACTTTGCCAGCTATAGGCCGTTGCCCCCAAAATGACCGGAACCATAAGAAATCCCATGCCGGATACAATGCCTCCCCCAATCAGCGAAAGAACGAAAATGAATGCAGAAACAAGACGATGAAAATAATGAGAAACACTCACAATAAGGATCAATTCGACTCCTGCTAGAAAAAACCAAACGAGAGAGGAGGGGTGCGAGAAGCCGTCTTCGTGAAACCAATGAAAAAATGCAAAAGCCATCATGGCTTGGCCAGCCAGCGAGAGAGCAAAAGCCGCTTGCTCGAAAAAGAGTGTTGTGTCAGCATTGTGGAGAACAGAGCGAGCGATAGCTATCAAGATGCTTCCAATAACCAGAAGCACCACGGGCTGATCAAATAAATGAGCAAACATCATCCCAAACATGAAGAGGATAAATATCGAAGCCAGCCAGCCTGAAAACCCTTGCAGGAGTGCGATATACCAAGGCGTTGAGGTGGGGAGACTTTCAGGGGATACGGTGAGGTCTGTTGTGATCAGGCCCGCCTCATGAAGCAGCATACGCAAGCGCGTTTCAGTCTTGGGGATCGACATGAGAATCCTCCTGCCATGATTGTGCGGTGTGCTTGAGCCAGGTAGCTGCGCCCGATCCCATTGCGATCAGAGCAATGGCTAGAACAAAAGCCGAGATGGCATTGATGTCTATATGTGACCCCAGAAATGCGATCATGATAATAATCGCCGAGAAGCATCCTGCCGTGAGCATGAGAAGGTCGCGAATGTGTCGACGATATACCCAACAATGGATGGCAAGCCACGCAAGGTATAGAGGAAAAAATCCGCCAAAAGTATGCCGCCAACCCAGTAGAGTCCATAGCCCCACCCAGGTCGCTGCTATGACCATGATGATTGCAGGGAAGTAGATGCCTGTACGCTTGAGGTCTCTTTTGGATCGCAGCGTATACTCGTACATAACGACAATAAAAATGTTCCAAAACAAAAGCAGTGTAGTCGTCCAGAGGCCGGTTGGAAAAATATCAAATGCGAAGAGCTGCGCATACAAGCCAATGGCAAGATTGCTTACCCCGATCCACAGAAGCCACAAGGCCTCAAAATGAGCGAGCAGTACCCATGGAAGGATCAAGACCGCCCATGTAGCAAAAAGCTGCCACGTGTCCGCACCGGTCTGATAGGTCTGTCCAAACAAAGCAAGCAGTGCTCCGACCAATATGCTAGCACTCAGCAAGGCAAGTCCTCCAATGCGTGATGATGTGTCATGCCAAAGTAGGGGGAGGAGTGATGCGATCAGGATGGCTTCCACGAGGGAAAATTTCCCAATTTTACCGAGTGCATCCCAGTTGAAAGCGACAAAAAATACCACTCCTATTGCCGTCGATAGTGTCCCAAACCAGAGCAAAAGCCGACCAATAAACTGGTGCCAATCTTCTTCGGAAGGAAACACTCCAGCAGCTTTCATTGCCGCTTCGGCATCGCTAGGCGCAAGGACTCCTTGATCAATAAATGTGAGGATTTTGCTGCGTACGTCGAACATAATACTCCTTGTTTGAGAGTATTATATCATAGATGATCCTGATCGAGAAAATGCAAAGAAAAGAGGGCTAATCATGGTTTTGCCAAGGATTTGTTTGAGATGCATGAATGGAGCGAGGAAATTGTAGAAAGGTCGGGATTTGGTGCAGCTTTTTCTGATCGGGTTGAGTGGAGGGGAGAGAGAGTTTACTGCAATGTAAGTGACCGACCGGAGCGACCCCGGTCGGGAAAAGATGTGCCCAATCTCGGTCTTTAGACGCGGGCTTCTTCGCGACGTTGGAGATACTCCCACTTCGCATCAATATCTTTCTGGATCTGATCAATGACGTGACGGTTCTCTGGCTTAAATAGGTGCTTGTAGCGCCCTTGTGCTCCAAGGTAGTCTTCGACTTTGACGATATTTTTGGGGCGATAGAGGATGTTGAGCTCAGTACCCTCGATGATCTCGTAGATGGGGAACATCAGCGAATCGGTGGCCAGGTCTGTGACATGGATGGTGTCTTTGGGGTCAAATTTCCACTCGGTGGTACAGGCGGAAACAGTGTTGATAAAGCAAGGACCTTCGGTGTCGAGGGCTTTTTGGAAACCTTTGGCCATGATCTTCCATTTGTTGGGAGCCAACTGGGCGACATACGGGGCACCGTGAGCGGCCATGATGGCGACGATGTCTTTTTTCTT
>CAZCAZ010000016.1:0-19496 GCA_964496735.1 uncultured Nitratifractor sp.
CCGTCTTAAGGCTTTTTGCAACCATGCCACAAGACCAACCATCACCTAAGTGACAACTTCTTTTATATAAATTAAATGCCTTAAACTTATCTTTACTTACACCCGAACCTTTCAAATATAATATTGCCAAACGTTCACAGGCGAGAGCATCATTTTTATTACACTCCCTTTCGTAACTACTTTTTAAAAAAGACCTTGCTGTTGCTCCCCCTTTAATGGCAGCCCTTGCGATGGAATAGTTATCCGTTATATATTCAGTTATCGTACGTTTTTTATAAATTTGAGTGACTAGAATACCCGATAGTATGACGATAAAGATGAGAATAATGGGTTTGGTTTTCATCTCTTTACTTCAATATACTCAACGCTTGCTTGTCTCCAATTATATCAATACTTAACTTCATTAGGACTTCCTTTTTTCTCCAAATATAAAATTATAATCATAGGTACTCAAAATATAATGTTTTTCCTATTCTCTTACTTTGATCGCATTGGGTATCCTCAAGCATGGACATTGACAAATTATTAGAGGTAGCCATACATAGAGACTACTTGATCTCCAGCATCCGCTCCAGTGCGAGATTGGCATATTTGACCGTATGCTCGTCCACTTCGATCTCATTGATCGGACTGCCGTCTTCGAGTGCTTTGAGGGTACGGTAGAGGTCTTCGAGGGTGGTCTCGTTCATTGTCGGACATTCGGGCTTGGTGGCGGATAGGACGTAAGTGTTGCGGTCGCGCATGCGATTTACGAGGTTGTATTCGGTTCCGACGGCGACTTTTTGTTCGGGATCAAGTGCGTCTACGTAACGGATCAGCTGGGAGGTCGATCCGACGAAATCGGCTACGGCGGTCACGCTCGGGTCGGATTCTGGATGGACGGCGATCTTGATGTCGGGGTATTTGCGGCGGTAGAAGTTGACATCATCGACGGTGAAGAGCTGGTGCACCGAGCAGAAACCGTTGTAGCAGATGACATCAGCATCATTGGGATTGCATTCGCCCTCACCGATGACACAGCTGCGCAGTCCCATCTGGATAGCGAAATTCTGCCCCAGGCAGCGATCAGGGACAAAAAGGATCTTTTTGCCACTTTCGAGCCCTTTTTCGATGATCTTGTACGCGTTGGAGCTGGTACAGACCAGACCGCCCATTTCCCCAACTTTGGCCTTGACTGTGGCGTCAGAGTTGATGTAGGTGATCGGGAGGATGTCCTCTTTAGCGATCCCGTGTTTCTCCATATAGGCTACGCTGTCATCGTAATAACTCGCGTCGATCATCCGCGCCATGGCACAGCAGGCGATTTTGGGCATGAAGACTCGTTTTTCAGGTGCAATAACCTTGACGCTTTGCCCCATGAATCCTACCCCACAAAAAACGATATTTTTACTTGTATCCGCCTTGCATTTTCGGGCAAGCTCCAGAGAATCCCCGGTGATATCTGCCATCTCAAACACTTCATCTCTCTGATAAAAATGCGCCACCACAGTGACGTCCAAAGTTTTTTTGAGCCGCTCGATCTCTGTACGATAGTCGATAGTCATCAGTGTATCCTCGTATGCTAATTTTCTGCTATTATAGCGAATTAACATTATCTTGGTAAAATTGCCCTATTCGTACTAGAAATACACAAGGAACAATAGTCATGCAAAACCTCTATCTCTATATCGCTACTTACCTCATCGCTGGGATCCCTTTTGGCTACCTGCTTGCCAAACAGTTCGGCGGAGTGAATATCAAAGAAGAAGGTTCCGGCAACATCGGTGCCACCAACGTCCTGCGCGTTCTCAAAAAGCACGACCCGAAGCTGGCCAAAAAACTTGGAGCCGCCACCCTACTGCTGGATATGTTCAAAGGAGCAGTAATGGTTCTCATCGCCCAATCACTTGGAGCAGATACAGCTGTGGTCTGGATGGTTGCTGTACTGGCTGTACTGGGTCATTGCTTTTCGGCCTTTCTTTGGTTTGAAGGAGGCAAAGGGGTTGCCACAGGCGTCGGCGTCGTTGCGATCTTGGTCTGGCCATTGGCTCTCGTGGCTCTCGTGGTCTGGGTCGCCGTTGCAAAAGGACTCAAAATCTCTTCACTCTCGGCCATCATTGCCATCATTGCCATGATGGTTGCAGCATACGTTATCTACCCCAATGGCTTACCTGGACTACCGACGCATACGCCTCTGTGGGTCATTGCCTTCGTCATTCTCTACAAGCACACGCCCAATATCATCCGTCTTTTCCGTGGCGAAGAAGCCTCCGTCGCATGACCATCCACATCGAGGATTTGACATTTGATGCCATCATTGGTGTATTGGATTTCGAACGGGATCGCACCCAAAGTGTCCGCCTCGACATCACGGCCACTTACCGTTATCAAGCACCAAATTATCTCGACTACGCTCAGATGGTCAGCGTAGCCAAAGAGCACATCATTGTCCACAAATATGCGCTACTAGAAGAAGCCCTTCATGGCCTCCATGCTGCCCTTGTTCAGGCCTTCCCTGCGATCGAAACCCTCCGTATCACCATCGCCAAACCAGATATTCTCCCTGATTGCGTCGTAAGTCTGAGCCTTTAGGTTTAACTTCAATTAACCTCCAGTCGCTACACTTCTGTCAATTATTATACTATAGGAGCATATATCGTGGAGACGATCCAAAAGATCAAAAAAGAAATCGGCAAAGTCCTTGTCGGACAAGACAAAATGGTCGAAGGACTGCTCGCTGGTCTATTGACCCGAGGACATATTCTCCTCGAAGGTGTCCCCGGTCTAGCCAAAACCACCGCCGTCAATGCGCTAGCCAAAACGCTTGGTCTAGACTTCAAGCGTGTGCAATTCACCCCCGACCTGCTCCCAAGCGATATCATCGGGACCGAAATTTACGACCCCAGCAATAACAGCTTCAAGATCAAGCGCGGGCCGATCTTTACCAACTTGCTGCTCGCCGATGAGATCAACCGAGCTCCGGCCAAAGTCCAGTCCGCTCTGCTCGAGGTCATGCAAGAACGCCAAGTAACCATCGGGGATGAAACCTTCAAAATCTCCCTGCCCTTTCTTGTCATGGCAACCCAAAACCCCGTCGAACAAGAAGGCGCCTATGAATTGCCCGAGGCCCAACTTGACCGCTTCATGATGAAGATTGTTGTAGGATACAACACCCGCGAAGAAGAGCTTGAGATTGCCCGCCGGGTTGCCAACAACAGCTTTGGCCAGATCGAGCAAGTTGCCACCATTGAAGATCTTGACCGCCTCCGCAGTGAAGCGATGCAAGTCTACATGGATCAAGAGATCGAACACTACATTGTCGAACTGATCTTTGCGACCCGTGAACCCGAAAAATACGGCATCGGTGAGATTGCCAATTACATCGAATACGGTGCCAGTCCTCGGGGAAGCATCGACATGTACAAGGCTGCTCGTGCCATCGCCTACCTCAAAGGCCAAGACTACGTCTCCCCTATCGAAATCGCCTACATCGCCAAAGAAGTACTTCGTCACCGGATCATCATGAGCTATGAGGCTCAGGCCGAAGGCATAGATCAGGACTACATCATCGAAAAAGTTCTCCGCGCAGTACCCATCCCATAAAGCGAGCATGACCGTGGACATCAAAACCAAAAAAATCCTCCTCAAGACCAAAAAACAGGTCTTTGGTGACATGTTGGGCAACAACGCCTCGCTGTTTCACGGAGAAGGATTTGAATTTGCTGAATTGCGTGAATACATCTACGGGGATGATATTCGCAAGATTGACTGGAAAACCACCGCCAAGTTAGACAAGCCCTTTGTCAAAGTCTATCGAGAAGAACGGGAACTCAATGTTGCCGTTTCGACTATGCTCGGTGGCTCTACCTATTTTGGTACCTGCTGCCAAAAGAGCGAATACATGGCGCAACTCGTGGCCATGTTGGGATTTTCAGCTGTCAAGAATTCTGATTTGTTTTCCCACCTCATCTATGCAGATCGTCTCTATCACCATAGCAAGCCGTCCAAAAAAATGCATGCCGTCAGCGCCGAGACCGAAAAGGTGCTTGCCTTTGATCCACTGGGGCTCAGCAGTGACTTTAGCGGCTGGACTACAACAACCTTTCAACGGGTGCGCAAAAAGTCACTTCTATTCCTCATTTCTGATTTTGTTGGAAAGATCGACCTGCGGCTTCTGGCCAAAAAACACGATCTCTTTGCTATCATTGTTCGTGACCGGTTTGAAGAAAATCCCAAGGATTTAGGATACCTGCGTCTGGTTGACACAGAGGGCAAGGGAAGCTATGAAGGGGAAATTGGACAAAGCACGCTCGCCTATTACCGCAACGCCCTCAAGGCCAACGACCACGCCTTATTTCAGCAGTTCCGTCAAAACGGGATTCGTCATGTCAAGCTTTTTACTGACGAGGATCCCGCAGCACACCTCCTCAAAAGGATGCGATAATGGCTGCACAACAAGCACCACAAATGCAACTTCGCGATATCAAGCCGCCTGTCCCCATCGACGACACAAGTGTCTATTTCTACTGGGGGGTTGTGATTGCAGGGGTAATTATCGTGGCCTTGATTCTCTTTTTTCTTATACGGTTCCTATTGGGTCTTCGGCGCATCAACCAGCGAAAAATTTACCTGGATGCGCTAAAAAATATCGACTGGAATGACTCAAAAAAAAGTGCCTATGAAGCGACCCGCCTTGGACGTTTCATCGCAGGAGACGACCAAGAGCGACTCGGAGAACTCTATCGGCAAATGGTGCAAGAACTCGAGCCATACAAATACAAACAAGTGGTCGAGCCTGTCCACGCTGAAGCTCGAGCACAGTTTGACCTTTTTGTGAAGGTGTGCGATGAGTCACTTTAGCTTTCAATACCCCTATGTGCTGGTCATACTTGTTCTCTTTGTTGTCTGTGCTCGATGGTGCCCTGCGCGTACACAGGCGATCTATTTTCCCCATGTGCACACCCTAATGAACCCGGGAAGCACCCAACACGGACTGCTCCGTACGCTCAAGTGGCTTGGGATCATCTCTTTGCTGTTTGCTTTGGCATCTCCTGTCACCACCCAGGAACACAAAAATACCAAAAAACGTGGGCGAGATATTATGCTTGTCATTGACTCCAGTGGGTCGATGCGTCAACGTGGTTTTGATCCCAGCAATCCTTTTAAGAGCAAATTTGATGTTGTCAAAGATGTGGTGGGAAATTTTGTCAAGCAGCGCAAAAATGATCGACTTGGACTCATTAACTTTGCCGATGCTGCCTTTATTGCTTCGCCACTGACTTTTGAACACGATTTCATGACAAACATTATCGCCATGCAGCGCCTTGGGCTGGCCGGACAAAAAACGGCCATCAATGATGCAATGGTGCAAACCTACAACATCCTGAACAAAAGTGACGCCAAGACCAAGATCGCCATTCTTCTGACCGATGGAGAAGATACCGCCAGCAGAATCAGCTCAGATCAAGTGCTCAAGATGGTACATGATGGCTCCATACGCCTCTATACCATCGGCATCGGATCGACCCAAGATTTTAACGCTCCTTATCTCAAGAACTTGGCGCAAGATGGCAAAGGCGCATTTTTTGCTGCATCCAGCCGCACGGCACTGCAAAAGATCTATGCACAGATCGATACCATGGAGACCAGCAAGATCCAAAACAAAAAAATCGTTCAGCACACTTATTACTATTCCTTCCCTTTGCTGGCCGCCATTCTGGCACTGCTGGGCTTTGTGTATCTGCGCACGGCCAAAGGAGTTGAATGATGACATTGGTGCACCCTTATTTGATGCTCGTGTTGTTGATACCGTTTGTGATCTTTTCCATCTTGATCCTGACCAACCAAGATGGGATTACCCGCGTCTTTGATGCCGAAGTACTCAAACGTCTCCGTGTCGACGGAGACGTTCTGCCTATTCGGGCACGCAACACCATCTTGCTCTCCTCTGTCTTGTTGATGATCTTGGCATTGGGTCGCCCCGTCGTCGAGCACGGCAACCGGACCGTTTCGATCAAGGGCCTCAACGCCATGATTGCTCTGGATATTTCCGGCTCCATGCGCTCACAGGATATGTATCCCAATCGTTTGATTTTTTCCAAGCGCAAGATCAGCCAACTGCTCGACGCCATGCCCAACGATGAAATCTCACTATCAGCCTTTGCTCATGCAGCCTTTATGCTCGCGCCTTTTACCACCGACAAAGCCGCTCTTCAGCAAATCCTGAGCGGGGTCGACGAGAACTACATCAATCTTTCGTCGACCAATTTTGACGCGCTAGCCGATCTGGCGGATACTTTTCTCAAAAAGAAAAAACCCAAAATTCTCATTGTCGTCACCGATGGAGGAGACAAAAAAACACTCACAACATTTGAATCCATTCTAAAAGAGGCTCACATCACACTCTACACCGTACTCATCGGCAGCACAAAAGGTGCCCCAGTACTCAATCAACAAAAGCGCCCTGTGCTAACTGCCCAAGGCACCATTGCCATCACCCAGCGCAACGATGCCATGGGGGATATCGCCCGCGCCACCGGCGGAGAGATGGTGATCGCCGCCAACGGCAAAAGCGACATGCAAAAACTCGCCGACCGGATCCATGGCAAGTTTAGCAGCAAAAAACAGGGAAACATCACCATCAAAGACCGTACCGAACTGTTTGCCTATTTTCTACTGGCCGCAACCTTGCTGCTGCTGTTTGGGCTCATGTCATTGCCCAAAGTGGGGTCAAAAAGACAACGCAAGGAGTACAAATGAAATATATCAACATCATACTTCTGTTTTTCGTATCCATGGCGGCACTTTTCACTCCTGCGACTGCCGGCATCACGGACTTCAAGACCATAGAAGCAGCAGAGAGTGCCTACCAACACAAAGACTACAACGCCACCATCAAACTTCTAAACAAGCTGGATACGCCTTCGGCCCAACGCAACTACAACCTTGGCAATGCATATTACAAGGCCCAACGTTACAATGCGGCTCTTTCTGCGTACAAGCAGGCCAAAGGTGAAGGGGTGGATGAAGAAAAGCGCCTTCACAATATCGGCAATATCTATTTCAAGAAAAAACAATACGATCACGCTATCACCGCATACAAAGCAGCACTAAAAGTCCATGACGACAAAGATACTCACTTCAACCTTGAACTGGCCAAAAAAATGAAGAAGCAACAGGAACAAAAAAAGAAGAAAAAACAGAATCAAAAAAACAAACAGCAAAAGAATGACAAACAAAAAAAGAATAAGCAACAAAAACCCAAGGACAAAAAGGGAAACAAGAAGAAAAAAAATCCGCAGGACAAACCGGGTGACAAAAAACAAAAGCCCAAAGACCAATCCGGGAAAAAGAAAAAAGAAAACCCCGAACAAAAGAAAGGCGACAAAAAACAAAAAGGCGACACCAAGCCCGGCAAGCCCAAACAAAAGAAAAAACCCGACAAAGCCCAAAGCGTAGCCCAAGCCAAAAAAACCAAAGCCCAAAAGATTCAGGCCAAAGAGATCAAGCGTCTCATGAAACAACTCAAAGGGAAAAAAATGCAGCCAAAACTCTATCAGTTTGTTGGAAAAAAACGGCCAAAAAGCAACGACAAATCCGTCAACCCATGGTAAAAGGAGTCTCAATGAAATTAATCAAATTTTTTACAGTAGCAGGGATCATCATGCTGCTTGCCACCTCGTCGATCATGGGGGGATCTGTCTCGACCGAAGTCAGCCAAAGAATCATCGAGAAAGGCCAGAGCGTCACCGTCACCGTCAAGGCGATAGGAAAAGATATTGCGTTCTCTTCTCTTGATCGCATTGGAAGTTATCCAATCAGCGCCCCCCATATCAACCAAGCCATTGAAGCCAAGTACATTAATGGAAAATTTAGCAGTCTCCAGAAAAAAAGTATGCAATTCACTTTTTTTCCAGAGCACAACATAACAATCCCCACATTCACTGTCACAGTCGACGGCAAAACCATGCAGACAAAACCCGTAGCCATCCAAGTAGTCTCCGCCGCCAAGCATCCAAACAATTCTAATCACTTCCACCTCGAAATGATTGCCTCTCGTATCAAGGTCTATGTGGGTGAATCCTTTGCTCTGCAAGTCCTCTTTTATGAACCACGCAACAGTCAGGTCGCACAGGCTCAGTATGTCCCTCCAAAATTTGACGGTTTTTTTGTCAAAGCAGACCAAAAGGAGCAACTCAAACAAGATACCTATGGTGCCACTCATGTCTTCAATTACATCCTGACGCCCCAAAAAGAGGGCAACCTCACGATTCAAGCTCCACAAATCAAATTGGGCATACAAACATTTGGCGGTGCACGTGACCCTTGGGGGCTGTTCAATAATGATCTCCGATGGCAATTGCTTCGAGCCCACTCCAAAAGCATCGCGGTACGCCCCTTGCCCGTCTCTGCGGACTTGGTTGGCTCCTTTACATTAGACGCCAAGGTTGACCGACAGTCTGCATCTGTCAACAAACCGGTCAACTATACCCTGACCATCGACGGAAAAGGAAGCCTTGACGATATCGAAGACCCGAAATTTGATCTCGATGACGTGACCGTTTACAGCAATGATGCGCAGGTGATCAGTGAGGTGCGCAATGGTGAAGTGGTGAGCCGTTGGGAGAAAAAATACACCTTCATCTCCGATCATAATTTCACCATCCCTGCCATCAAGCAAACGATTTTTGATCCCAAGAAGAGCAAAACCGAAGTACACACCACCCAAGCATGGGCCATACAGATTCTAGGAGGATCATCTCCTCAAAAAAAGACCCACCTCTCTCCACCTCTCTCTCCATCACACTCCAAGCATTCTCCTGCTGCTCAGACAATCCCTGCATCGACAGCTCAACAGGCTGCCATCAGCAAACAAGAAAACAGCCGCTCCCTGCTTGAAGATACCGCCTATTATGCCAAACAGGCACAACATAAAATATCTTTTCCTTGGTGGAGTCTGCTCGTCGCATTTATTTTGGGAGGCGTAGTTATGCGGGCTGGACAAATCATTTATGCAAAGATCAAAACAAGGCAATCGCCCATCCATCGTCGGAGCAAATACACTATTGATGAGGCTCTAGACATCCTCTATCCACACACCAACAATTCATTGGAAATCGAAGCCATGGTCCGTGAGCTTTATCAGGCCAAGCAGGATCCAAACATTAAAATCGATCACGAAAGACTTGGTAAAATCATCGAACAAGTAACAGAAAGATAGCCATGGGGTGCTGTGTTCCTACAGTATCTCATGAAGTCTATTGGCATCCTCCAGCCAGACATAAAGCTCTTCCCATTTCTCCTCTTTCACCAGCGTACGACATCGCGTGAGCTCAGATTGAAAGCTATCGATTGCATCGAGAAGGTTATGCTGATTTTGCTCAAATACATCGCGCCACATCGCTGGAGAGCTTTTGGCGATCCGGCTCATATCTCGAAATCCTCCGCCGGCCAAAGCCACAATTGCTCGGGAGTCCTCCTGGCTCATCACAGAATTAGCCAGTGCGAAGCTCAACGCATGAGGCATGTGCGAAATGAGCGCTGCATGACGATCATGCGCTTCGGCTCCCATGTAAAATATTTTCATCCCTAAGTTTTGAAATACTTGCTTCGCGACCTGCTGTTGATGCTCACCGCTCTCTTGCAGATCACACAGCACTACTGCCTTGCCGCGATACAGATCGTTGATTGCTGCCGAAGGACCAAACTTCTCTGTACCGGTCATAGGATGCGCCGCGACAAAGTTCCGGCGAATCTCTGGGGGTACGGATGCCACAATACGCGCCTTAGTGCTCCCCAAATCTACAACCGTCATCTCATTGGGCAAGGGTGCCAGCTTCCCCAAAATAGCAATAATGCCTTCCACAGGTACGCTCAAATACAGCACATCGACTGTTTTTATCTCCTCGATGTTTTCGACAATCTTGTCTACCAGGCCGAGCTTCAATGCCTCGATGCAATGCTGGTCATTGGAATCCAGGCCATAAATCTCTATGTCATCGTATTGTTCTCTCATCGCTAGACTGAGTGATCCTCCCATCAACCCAAGCCCTATGATGCCAATTTTCATTACGAATCCTTCATGTATTTTTCCGCATTATAGCACAAGGATTTATCGTGTCAGCAAGGCAACAAGGGTACATCTAAGTTTTCATGGTATAATAAAGCACACAGTTCACATCCACAGGAGTAACACAATGTTAAAACGTCTACTGATTTTGGCACTTATGTCTAGCCCAATCGCTGGTATGGCCAAAGCGTCTACGCCATCAAAAAAAGGCACAAAAATCACAATCAAGGCCGTGCGATTCATCGGGGCAAAGCATGTACCGATTGATGAGCTCAAAAAGGTACTTGTCAACAAGAAGTCCTCTCTGTTTGGTGTGATTTCGACCAACGGCACCTATCACGCCAAGGAGCTTGCTGCGGATGCCGTGCGAGTCCGCGATGTCTATTATCAGCATGGCTACCTCGATGCACAGATCAGTCGACCCAAGCTCTCGATCGACCATGCTACATCCGAAGCAACCATTACATATCACGTACGAGAAGGACTCCCCTACAAGACATCCAGCGTCCGCATTGCACATATAAACTATGTAGACATGAAAGCCCTCAAAGCTTCACTCAAGTTGCGATCCAAGCATACATTCAATGTACAGTTTCTACGAGAAGATATCCGCACAATCAGTCAACGCATCGGCAACAAGGGGTATGCCTTTGCGCGGATTCAGCCTCGATTCCAGAAAAACAGCCGAAATCGGACAATCAGCGTCACTTATATGATCAAGTCAGGTGCCAAATCAGTTATCAACCGCATTCGCATTCACGGCAACACCAAAACCAAAGAATCCGTCATACGCAGCTATATCACCCTTGCACCAGGCGATCAGTACAAACTGAGTGACTTGATCGACGCACAGGATGCCTTGAGTCGTACTGGCTATTTTGCTTCTGTCACGGTACGTCCTGTACCCGTACGGGGAAACAAAGTCGATCTCGACGTCACGGTCAAAGAGGACAAAACAGGCCAAATCATGGGTGCAGCTGGATACGATAGTCTCGAGGGTCTTTTTGTCGAAGGGTCTTTTTCTCAGAAAAACCTTTTTGGCAGCGGTATCTCTGCCGGCCTTTCAGCTTCGTATTCTAAACTCAAGAAGAACGGCACACTTTTCTTTGATGATCCACGGGTAGCCGGCACGCTGTTTGGGCTCTATGGTGGATTATCCAAAACCGATACAGACGATGACAACGAGCATACCTTTGGCTACAATAAAAAAGAGCTGGGTGGCTATCTCGGCTTGCGTCGCGCCTTTACCAGTGAATTAAGTGGCTCAATCGACTTGGGTTACAAGCGCATCGACTACAACGATATCAATACGTCTGTTGCTGCCAATGGAAACCTGGAAAACTATGTTAAGTCCTCTATCGGCCTCTCTTTGACCTATAACAACACAGATAACTATTATACTCCTCGCCGTGGCGTCTATGCCAAAGGTCATATTGAGTATGCGGGTCTTGGAGGAGCTAGCAGTGGTTACAAGTTGGCAAAATACATCAAGAGCAGCTTGAAATTTGCAGCTTACTATGGTCTTCAGGAGCAAACAGGGTATGATCTCATTCTTCGCTACAAGCTTCAAGCAAACTATATACACAGCCTTGGCTATGTACCTGAAGCGGAAACAATCCACCTTGGCGGCTACTACAATGGTGTGCGTGGTTATCGCAGCGGCTCATTGCATCCCGCAGGCGGGGGAGGATACAAGAGCGTTGCAACCAGCATAGAAGCCAGTATTCCTCTTTCCAAGAGCAACAAGGTTCGCTTGACCGCGTTTGCTGATTATGGGGTTGTGTCAGGCCCAACCGGCAAAGCAACCGGACAGTCCGTTGGTGCACAGATAGAGTGGCGTTCACCCATGGGCGACGTCAACTTTGTCTTTGCTAAGCGTCTCAACAAGCAGGGCAAGCCCTCTTCCTTTGAGTTTACCATCGGAAAAGAGTTCTAGACACTTTTCCTTGTCCACTACACATCAGGAGAGACTCTCTCCTGATATCCTCTCTTCATTCTCTTTTAGCTTATCTCAATACGTATTTTTTCTGGCATTGCCAGTCGCTTTATCTCTTCTTGAGCCAAATAAGATAAAGGTGTTTTGTCAATCCAAAATCTTTTTTGTGCTTTCCATGCAAACGCTGCATTGGCTTCACTCGAGTTCTCATGTAATATTAGTGTCAGTGTGTATACAAAAACCAACCATCTAATTTTATTCTTTTTCGGGAGTAATTCTTGATACTTTTGATATGTTTTCTTGTGAAACTTTCGGCTATCCTTTGATCTAAGAATCAAAGAAATCAATATCATATCACTATGCGTGAAACCAAAGTTCAACTCTTGCATAGCAATATAATATGCATGTTGATGTTCTTTATATGTCGTCAACATTTTGCCAATATTAGAAAGATCTAACGCCTGCATCACGATGCGCTTGTCGTAGGCATCTCCCCCAAAACGTTCTGAAAATAAATCAAATAGCTTTTCAGCAACCTCATGCTTTTTTCCTTGAGGGAAACCCAGTAGGTCAAATCGATCACGGATACTTTGGATGCTGGGGTTCACATGGCTCGGAAACTGTAAATCATCCTTGAGTAGGCGATCGTGCAGATAGACACCCTCTCGTACCCCTACGCCACTTGTAATCACCTCTCGTGCACCAAGAACCTTGAGGATCTCCCGCAAGATCAATGCTCCTTCACGGATCGTATCAAAACGGTCTGGCTTGATAGACAAAGTCTCTAGTGCGTCAGTTTTGGCCTGTATCACTTGATCAAAATAGGATTGATGCTCTTTTGTGGAGTAATCAAAAGCATGCAGCTTGTCAAGAGGATAATCAGAGAAGCTCATGATGGCCTTGGCCAGCGTACGAGCCGTGCCGCCAATTCCTATCGCAACTTTGCTGCGAAATGTATCAGGAAGTCGGTTGAGCTCATCATGTATATATGCCCGTGCTTTGTCTAGATTTATTTCATGCTCTGTAAACAATTCTTTGAGACGAACGGTTCCAAGATTCAAGGAAAATGTTTCGACAATTTTATTGTTTTCAATCCGTGCCATATCCGCAGAGCCACCGCCAATGTCAATCGTCACAGCATGAGAGGCTACCAAAAGATTTTTGGCAGCTATGGCGCCGTATTGCGCTTCTGTAGTGCCATCAATGACTTGAATTCGGATACCAAGGTTATCAGAAACCCGCTTGATGAAATCTGAACGATTAGGCGCATCGCGCAATGCTGACGTGGCCACACATAGTGTTTTTTTTACTTGGTATTCTTGTAGGATTTTCGCGAAAGATTCCAGCGTCTTGTAGGCGCGTTCCATGGGAACAGGCTGCAAGTATCCATCGCGTTGATAGGCGCCTTCACCGATCCGTACGCGGCTTTTGTGCTGACATAGCAGGTGAAAGCCATAGCGGCTTGTTTTTTGAAAGATAACAAGGCGGGCAGAGTTTGAACCAATGTCAATGACTGCCGTACGCTTGGCCATAAGGTCCGCTAGACCTCGGCCTGAATCTGCTCAAATTTGAATTTAAGCTCTTCGACACTCTCTACGTTATTGGGGTCAGAGATAATACAATCAACTGGGCATACTGCCACACATTGAGGCTCATCGTAATGCCCAACACACTCTGTGCATCGGTCTGCATCGATCAGATAGACCGGATCGTTCTCTTCGATCGCCTCATTGGGGCACTCTTCACGACATGCGTCGCACGCTATACAATCATCGGATATCAACAACGCCATATTTACCTCTATGTTTATTTTTTTATGTTGGAGTTATAGCTTATCCAAGCTTATGCTTTATTGAAATATACCACCTCAGAGGGGCAAAATCAGCGTGGCTACCGCACCATGATTGTCCCGTCTATTTCTGATACTAACCTGAGCTCGAATTGCGTCCGCTGCACTTTTGACAAGAAACAAACCGAGTCCAGCGCCCGATGAATCCTTGCTGCGCTTAAAGGGGGCAAAAATATCGATTTCCTCATCAATCCCCGTCCCTTCATCCCGTATGATGATAAAAAAACTCTCATCTTTCCTGTAAGATGCAAGGGTTATCTTCTTGCCCTCTGGGGTAAACTTAAGCGCATTTTGCAAGAGGTTTTGCAGAATTTGTCGCAAGAGAAGTGGAGGGAGTGTAATCAATTGTTCTTGGCTTGAGAGGTGGCATTTTACCTCTTTGTTCTCCTGGGATCCCAGCAAAGAAAACTCCTCGCACATGCTCTTGAGATAATCATGTATCTTGAAGGTCTCAGGCTCTTCAAATTGTGCCCCTTCGGCACGCCCAAATTCCAAAATAGACCCTACTATCTTATTCATGTCGTCCACAGAGCGAATGGTTTGCTTCAGAGCTTCTGTTAAATCTTCCTGTGTTTTTTTACGCTTCATGAGTGCAACTTGGCTTTTGGTTTTGATCACAGCTAGTGGTGTTTTTAGTTCATGGGCTGTCCCAACAAATAACTCTTTTTTATAGTTCAAGAAGCTTTGTATTCGGCGCATCAAGTGATTGACCGATTCCCCTAATGGCAAAAATTCATGCGGTATACCTTTGAGGTCAATCGGAGAAAGCCTCTGTTCATTTAGCATAACGATTTTGCGACTAAAGACCCGAATAGGAGCCATGAGCATGCCTGAGAGAAAAAAGGCATAGATGCCGATGCCAAACATACCAAAAATATTCATGATGATAATGCCGCGCGTTACTTTGTTTTGGACGCGCTTCTGTTTTGTGACATCGGCAGTCAAGACCAAGTATCTCTGTAGAGCAAATTCGTAAGGAAAATACGCTTCGAGATAATAATGCTTGTTCTTCTGAAAGCTTTTGAAGTGAATCGAACGGAAATCCTCTTCAGGCAGCGCCATGATGCGTGCTTGGACTTTCATGGTCTTGTGGAGAATGGCTTTTTTTTCGGCCAGCGTTTTTCCGACATCATCGTATGTCGCCAAAAAATATCTAGCCTGCTTGACAATCGACTCTTTGAGTTCATTGTCTACACTGTAGCTGATATAGCTATAAAAAATTGCAGAAAAAAAAAGCTCAAGTACCACCATGGCGGCCATGAGCTTGATCAGAAAATTGACTCTTAGACTTTTTTGTTGGGGTAACAAAACCTGTATCCACGTCTTCGTACTGTTTCAATGGTGGTGATATCGAGTGGCTTATCCATTTTTTGGCGTATTTGATTAATGGCTACTTCGATGACATTGGGGGTGACAAGCTCAGGCTCCTCCCAAATTGCATCAAGCAATTGCTCTTTGGACACAATCTGATCCTTGTGCATAGCCAAATGCGTCAAGACCTCAAATGGCTTCCCTTTGAGTTCGATATCCTCGCCTTTATAGATGATCTTCTCCTCTTCAGGATTGATGACCAAATCGTCCACTTCGATAATATTACTAGTACCAAAACGCAATTTGCACTCAATGCGTGCCAACAAAATCTCGAAATCAAACGGTTTTTTGACATAATCATCCGCCCCGGCACGCAGTGCTTCTATTTCACTCTCTTTATCATCGCGTGCCGAAAGGACAATGACGGACGTTTTTCGAGATCGCTCCTTGATCTCTGCAATAATATCAACACCATTGCCATCTGGCAACATCCAATCCAGCAAAACAAGATTGTAATTTCGAATACTCAAAAAATAGCGTCCATCACTGATGTTTTCGGCAACATCACTTTGATAGCCAAATTCTTTGAGTCCGTCAGCAAGTGTTTTGTTGAGTGTCACCTCATCTTCTATGATCAATATACGCATCACGTACCCCTTTGACATTTTAAGTTTGATTTAATTATAGCATAAATTAGTCAATACGCAAGGGGATGCGCTTAAAGAGTAGTTTTAGCGCTTTTCAGAAGGTTGTGAAATCTTCCATGTATGCTTTTTAGGAAGCCATTGTGCATCATAGTACACTCGGTCCTTCTCGGCAGACTGTGCAATCAGGCTGTACGAAAACGGAATAGTCTGAAGTTCCAAATGATTCGGCGAAGTGACTTTGATTTTGCGAATATGGGCATTGGGGTCTGGGAGCTCGAGTATCCGAATCGGGTCAGGCTTGATACCATGATGCCCATCAAATGCAAAGGCATACAAATTTTGATCGCGCGCCGAACCCGCCAAAAGATATTTGCCTTTGACAGTGTGCATGATCGAGAGTGTCAAGGCATCAAATCCATCAATGTGCTGCAAGATGTTTTTTGTCTTGGGGTCGACATGATACAATGTCCCGTGCTGCTGTCGATAGTCTGTTTTATCGATTGTCCCGATCCAGAGCGTATGGTCATCGCAATCATAGGCGATGGCATTGAGCCCGTATGGGTTGTTTGGACTGGGGCGTACATCATCAAAATTCATAAAGATCTCGACTTTTCCCGTTTTCGTGTTCAGACGAAAGAGCTTTTTCTGCAGAGAAAATGTTGTAGGATGAATGGAGATAAATGGAGTAGGAATGAGATAAATATTCCCCTGTGCATCCAGTGTGTAGGTGCTGAAATATTCGTATTGTTCCCATTGTTTCGGGTGGAAGGTCTGTGAGAACTTTCTTCCGTAAAGCAATGCCACACCTTGATAGCGTTTTTGTGACAGGTCGATCATGACCGGCTGGGGGATGGGCACGTGTCGCAAAAACTCTGGTGGTCGGACACACTGCTTTACGGGAGAAAACTCTCCGATTTCCGATGACTGCGCATGCGCTGTCTTGCTTGGGTTATTTTTTTTCTGGATCACCACAGCCGCCAAGGCAACCATGACAATCACTGCCACCATGATCGGTACAAAGCGCCTCATGCGTGATGTCGCTGTGTGATCATGGGGTTGCATGGGCATGTATCTCCTCTACCTAGGCAGTATAGCGCTCGTCCCGGCCGAGAAAGCGTGCAGACAGAGCTAGGGTACCCAACAGCATCAACAGCATGGTCAGGGTTCCCAGAGCGTCCACCTTGTTTTGTGAAACGTTGTTACAGTCACAGTCTTCACCATTTGAGGACGAGTCAGGATCGGACTCGTGGTTATCAGGCAAATTCTTGACGTATTTCACATGTACAACAGCCGGATCAAGGTCGTCACACCCACTGGTGTTGGCTGTATCATTGTCATGGCTCAGGTCATAGTTGTCGTCATAGCACGCTTTATCACCTGCCTCCGAGTCACGATCACCCATACCATATTCATTGTTGGCAGATTCGATCTCGGCTACGTTTACGAGATCTTGCGTCTTGGTTCCCGGCTTGATTTTAAACGTGATTTGGATCGTCTCGCTCTGGCCTGCTGCGACATTCAAATCTCCCGCATAAGTGGCCGATGTGCCATTGTCGGTCCAGTTGGGGTTGTCATTTGCGATAAATTCTAGCTTACCATCAAACTGCTCAAAGTAGTCAATCACCTCGACGTCTGTTGCATCCACATTCCCCTGATTGATCACTTTGATATCAAAAGTGACTTTATCACCTGGCTTATACTCTTTACCAGCAGAGCCAACAATTGTCTTGATCAGCGCAAGGTCAAAAATCCGCTTGTTGAATCCGAAATCTACGGTCATATTTCCCAATTGGTCTTTGAAGTCGTTGTTTGATCCATCGTCTAGATTGTCTCCTACTTCGTTGCCGCTTTCTTTGGGCAATATATTGGCATAGAGTGAAAACATGCCGCTGCAGTATGTGTTGTTCTGATACGAACCTGTAGCGATATTGGAATCACCTTCGGCATTGTTATTGTCGCCAACTGTCTGAGTCTCTGTGGCTACATACAGCTCACCTTGGCTCAAGGGCGGCACGACACATACTTTATAGTCTCCTTCCGGAAGACTGGCAAAGCGATAGCTTCCACATGTACCGTTGGCACCTGTTGCTTGAGGATCAACACTGCTTCCATCAATATGCTGTGCCGCTGCAAATGTGCCATTGTTTTCACGATGGAATAAAGAAACATTAGCACCGTCGATGCAGGATTCGCTTTCACTTTGATGTCCATCTTTATCGGTATCTTCCCATACATACGATCCGATACTTACTGGAATCACACTCAATACTTCGACATCGCCGCCGATGCCTTTGTAATCATGAGGATTGTCTTGCTCGCCATCTACAGCAGAAGAAGCCACAGATTTGTAGCCTTTCGCCTTTTCTAGGGTTGCTGTATCCTCGCTGATCGAAAAGTTTCCAGAGAATTGCATAAAACCATGCAAGCCTTCTTCGCTCATAATATCCGCTGACGTAGCATACAAATCATAATCACCCTGTCCTGTCTGCCATACAGCTACTCCGCCGTATCCATCATCTGGACCTTTCTTGAGACTTTCTTCATCCAAGCGCCCCTCATAGTGAGGATGCAATGGTATGGCGCCTGCATCATAGTTGTAGTGGCCTGTTGAGTACCATCCAGCACGCGATTCCTTGTCTTCTGTACCCGTGGGAGTATCTGGTTGACTCGTGTTAGTACCAGGAGTTTTTGTGCTTGGCTTATTGTATTTTCCTCCGTCACCTTTAGCCAGAAGATACACAACTCCACCATGGTTATAACTAGTAGCGAAGTTACCCTTGCAGCCAACACGAACCCCGACCATCAATTCTCCATCTGGAGTAAATTCCAAATCCGAATACGCTGCCCATACGCCATCATTTACCGTCTCACCGCCAATATTTTGCGTGTAGAGCACACCGTCTGTCAATGTCGCATACTGATCTTTGGAGGAGCCTGACAAAGTTCCATCAGAATTTAGCTTTATTGCATAAAGATGCGGACTATAGTTTGTTTCCATTGTGCCATAAAAGAGATGTTTTCCATCTGGGCTTATAGCCAATCCGTACGGTGCCTTTATAATTTTTCCACCAATTGCTCCAGAATAGCCGGTTGAAAAACCACCATCTATTGGCGACCCATTTAGGTCAAGACGATAAATCTTTCCGTCAGAAAAGTTAGAAACAAAAAACTGATTGTGGAATTTATCATAAACAATATTACCCAGCCCTGGGCCCGTGATTCGATGTACATCATGCTCAACACCTTCGCAAACCTGACTTGTAATCGAAAGTGTCTGTTGAGGCAACTGAGCAAAGACCGAAACATCTCCTGTGTTGGCATCAAGTTTATAAACTCTACCCGCACTGTCATTATTGTCACCACCGCTCTCCATTGAACCATATGTAACGTTGACATTTCCATTGGTATTTCCTCTACCTACATAGCCTGAAGACCAGTTGGCAGAGGCTGATACAAATATATTCCGCTTATTGTCAATAGTTACACCATATACATTTCCGATTTTACTAAGCTTCCACTGATCATGAGTATAGGTATTGCTAAAATTTCCACCTGGACGATTACTATCATAGTTGCGTCTTGTGGTATCATATATCCTGACAACAGCTTGATCGTCCGCGGTATCAGGTGATGCCCCGAAGGTATGCACTGCATATCCAGGCTGTAGTGGCAATAGAGGTGCTGCATTTGCATTCATTCCAAACA
>CAZCAZ010000017.1:0-19495 GCA_964496735.1 uncultured Nitratifractor sp.
CAGTTAAGTCATTGGTGTCAATAAGTTGTTGCATATAAAGAGGACTTGTTTTAGTTTGCTATTGTAGAGAAAAATATTTGGATTCTTCAGAATGCGATGGCAGGTATCTTGACAGTGTTTTCATTCTATTTCGTTTTTTAGTGTATAATCAGAAAAGTTATTTTACACCAAGGAAATTGTGTTGCCCAAGATTCAAGAAGAGATAGAGAGCGATATCGCGCTGGATGAGCCCCCAATGTATCGGGTGATCCTTCATAATGACGATTATACGTCCATGGAGTTTGTCGTACATATCTTGACCACTATCTTTCACAAAAGTGAGCAGGAGAGTGAACGAATTATGCTTGATGTCCACAAAAAGGGCAAGAGTGTGTGCGGGATTTACACCCGAGAAATTGCACAAACCAAAGTGGAGCAGGTACGCGTGTTGGCCAAACAAAACCAATACCCTTTGCTGGCAACATATGAGATTGATGAATAGGAGACAGTAATGATCAGTGTAGCTTTGAACGGTGTTTTTTCACAAGCGGTGGAGTTCGCCAAAGCCAAACAGCATGAATATTTGACCGTGGAGCATATTTTCTGGTCGATTCTTCAGAGCAGTGACGGAGAAGAGATCCTCACCACACTTGGAGCAGATGTGGGAGATCTTTCTTCCCAAGTACTGGCGCACCTTGACCATAATGTACCCAAGCTCGCCGAACCAGGTGATCCGATCGAAACCGTGGCACTTTCTCATGTTATCAACGACATGATGAATCACATCCAAGCTGCCGGTCAACGGGAAGCGTTGATTGGAGACATGCTCGCTGCTCTTAGTGGCCAAGAGGGAACGCATGTGGTCTTCTGGCTTGAAGGTTCTGGAATAGAACGCGTAGACATCCTCGAGATGATTTCTCACCCCATGCACGACGGTGATAAGCCAACCGAGAAAAAAGAAAAGAGTCCCCACCCCAACCTCGATCAGTTTACTATTGAACTCGTTGCTCTGGCACAAACAGGAAAAATCGATCCCGTGATCGGGCGCACAGAAGAGATCGAGCGTGTAATGCAGGCCTTGGTGCGGCGCAAAAAGAACAACCCCTTGCTTGTCGGCGAGCCTGGTGTGGGAAAAACTGCCATAGCTGAGGGGTTAGCTCTGGGGATTGCAGAGGGAAGCGTGCCGGAGATACTTCAGTCTGCCCGCATTTTTGCTCTTGAGATGGGTGCACTGGTAGCCGGTACCAAATTCCGTGGGGATTTCGAAAAACGCCTCAAGGGGGTTATAGACGAACTCAAGATGATCCCCGATGCAATCATTTTTATCGATGAGATTCATACACTGGTAGGAGCAGGAAGTACCGGCGGCGGCAGTATGGATGCAAGTAACATTCTCAAGCCAGCTTTGGCACGTGGAGATATCCGTTGTATCGGTGCTACAACCTATAGCGAATACCGAAATTTCTTCGACAAAGACAAGGCACTGTCCCGCCGTTTTGCCAAAATCGATGTCCCTGAACCGAGCATTGAAGATACCTTCAAGATTCTCAAAGGCGTACAGCACAAATATGAAGAGTATCATGAGATCGCTTTTAGTGACAAGGCTCTGCAGGCTGCAATTGACTTGAGTGTCAAATACATTCATGATCGTTTTCTGCCTGACAAGGCAATGGATATCGTCGATGAAGTGGGTGCGCATTTCATGCTGCACGGCAAAAAACACATGGAGGTCACCTCTAAAGATATTGCCCAAAGTGTCGCCCGAATGCTCAAGCTTCCCAACAGCACAATCGACCTAGACGACACAGCCATGCTTGCGACACTTGAGCAAGATTTGGAGAAAAAAATCATTGATCAAACGGCAGCAATTCAAGCATTAGGGCGATCAATCAAGCGATCCTATGCCGGACTCAATCGTCCCGACACGCCTATCGGATCTTTTCTGTTTGTTGGGCCGACAGGCGTAGGGAAAACCGCCCTCGCCATTGCCCTGGCTGAGACCATGGATGTCCACTTTGAGCGCATAGATATGAGTGAGTACATGGAGCCTCATGCTATCAGCCGTCTCATCGGAGCCCCTCCAGGTTATGTGGGGTTTGAGCAGGGCGGACTGCTTACTGAAATGATCAAAAAACATCCGCATGCCGTATTGTTACTGGATGAAATCGAAAAAGCTCATCCTGATATCATGAATATTCTTCTGCAGGTGATGGATGGCGCCAAGCTTACTGATAACAACGGTGTTGTAAGTGATTTTAAAAATGTCATTCTTATCATGACATCCAATATTGGAACCCAAGAGGCCAATGTCATGGGGTTCGCTCATGACAGTACCCAAAAGACCGAACGAGCACTCAAGGACTTTTTTACTCCTGAATTTCGCAATCGCCTAAGTGCGACGATCGAGTTTGCGTCGCTTTCCGAGGAAGCCCTGGCGCGTATTGTGCATATCGAAGTGCAACGTCTCAACAAGCTACTTGCCCCTAAAAACATCACCGTAAAACTCAGCAAAGCCCTCAAGCATCATTTGGCCCGCACAGGACATGATCCTCGTTATGGCGCTCGTCACATTGCTCGCGTCATTGACGAACAGATCAAGGAGGCGCTCACCGATGAGATTCTCTTTGGGCGTCTCAAAAATGGCGGCAGGGTCAAAGCTGGCTTCAAGAATGAGACGATCACCTTCAGTTATCCGGATACATAGTGAGCGAGCCCGTCTATATCCCACCACTGGAAGAGGACACCCAGGCATTCCCTGATCCTCATACAGCACATGATGAAGGTTTATTGGCCTACGGAGGGGATTTGACACCCGAGCGTCTCTTGGCCGCCTATTCACGAGGAATTTTTCCTTGGTTCAATGCCGATGAGCCCATACTATGGTGGTCTCCCAACCCCCGCCTGATACTCTATCCTCATGCATTCAAAATATCCAAATCCTTCCGCCGCATCTTGCGTCGTGGAAATTATGTGGTCAAATTTGATCACAATTTTCCTGCCGTGATTCAGGCATGCGGCCAAATCCCTCGCCCCGGACAAGATGGCACATGGCTTCATGCAGAAATGCAGAACGCCTATCATGCACTCCACCTGCAAGGTTACGCCCACAGTGTCGAGACCTATATAGATAATGAACTGGTCGGAGGCCTATATGGGATTGCATTGGGCAAGGCTTTTTTTGGCGAATCAATGTTTGCCTATCGCCCCAATGCCTCCAAAATAGCCTTAGCAGCTCTAAGGGCTGTCTTAGGCGCAAAAAGTTATGATTTTATTGACTGCCAGGTCGAAACGGAACATCTCGTCCGCATGGGTGCTTCGTCAATACCGCGCGATCGTTTTCTTACCGAGCTCAATCAGGCTCTTGACAAAAAAGAATCGGTCGGATCATGGGCAGAATATCATTGGGAGTATGTCGAATGAATGCCAAAGAATTAGGATATTCACTGTGGCTTGATTTTGTCGAGCGGGATTTTATCCACAACGACTTTTCAGCTTTACTGCAACAAGGTGTCATCAACGGAGCGACCAGCAATCCATCAATTTTCGCCCAAGCCATTCAAACATCTCCGGCGTATGCCGATCAACTGGCCTCTCTTGCCGGGTTGACTCCCAAAGAGAAATATGAGGCTTTGGCTATCGACGATATTCGTGCCGCTGCTCTCAATCTGCGCAGTGCGTATGATCAAGGCAACGAAGGCTTTATTAGTATCGAAGTGGATCCCTTTCTTTCCAATGACACCGAAGAGACTTTGAAAGAAGCCAGACGGCTTTTCAAGGCCATTGGTCAACCCAATGTCATGATCAAAATCCCAGCCACTCCAGCAGGTTATCCCGTCATGCAGACTCTCCTCGGCGAGGGAATCAGTGTCAATGCAACGCTGATATTTTCTCCCGAACAGGCCAGTCAATGCCTAAAGGCCATGAAGGCGGGTATTGACGAGTTCGAAAACACAGGTGGCGAGCGAGTTGAAGCAGTCATCTCTGTATTTGTCAGTCGCTTTGATCGCCTGCTTGATGCAACACTCAGTGAAAAGAATTTACCAACCGCCCAGACAGGCATCATGAATGCTGCCAAGATTTATTACATGATAGAACAAAACCGTACCCCGTGTATCCAGACACTTTTTGCAAGTACAGGCGTCAAAGGGGATGCCTTGCCGGCGGATTATTATATTCAGGCTCTTCAAGCTCCGCACGCGATCAACACGGCGCCCCTTGCGACCATCGAAGCATCGTTGGCAACCACTGCATCCTCAGAGATTCGCTTGCCGGATCCCGAGTCCGTCCATGCTTATTTTGAGCAACTGGCTGCTTCAGGTATCGACATACATGACAGCTATTCGCAATTACTCCAAGACGGCCTAGTGGCATTCGAAGAAGCTTTTGCCCACATGCTCTCTGCCTTGGAGTCAAACAATGATTAATCGCCTCAAGCTCTACCTCAATACTCTCGTCGCCAATGACGGCAGCGATTTGCATATCAAATCAGGCTCCCAAGTACGCGTGCGTGTCAATGGAACACTTAAAAAACTAGGGGATGAGACGTTGACCAGTGCACAGGTTGATCAGCTTGCGCAGGCCATAACCACTGACAAGCAATATCAGCACTTGCGCACAGAGCGATCACTTGACTTTACTTATGTATTTGACAGCAATAGCCGTTTCCGTGTCAATATTTTTTATCAGATGGATGGACTCAGTGCTGTCTTTCGTGTCATCCCTGTCAAAATCCCAAGCCTCAATGAACTCAAGTTGCCCGACGTGGTCAAAACTTTCTCAGAGATATCACGTGGGCTGGTTTTGGTCACCGGAGTTACAGGTAGCGGAAAATCAACAACCCTCGCCGCCATTCTCAATGAAATCAATCTTACCCAGGCCAAACATATCATTACACTAGAAGACCCTATTGAATTCGTACATCAGGACAAAAAGGCACTATTCAACCAACGCTCGATTGGGCAAGATGCCAACAACTTTGGTGATGCACTACGTGGTGCGTTGCGTGAAGACCCTGATATCATCCTAGTAGGGGAAATTCGCGACCTTGAAACCATTGATTTGGCTATGCATGCGGCCAATACAGGACACCTTGTGTTTTCGACACTGCATACACTCGACGCCAAAGAGACGATTGACCGAATCATCGGAATGTTTTCCAAAGAAGAACAAAACCGAGTCCGTGGCTCTTTGGCTTCTGTCCTGTCTGGTGTGATTTCACAACGGCTTGTTCCCACGGTTTCGGGTGGACGAGTAGCGGCCATTGAAGTGCTGGTCCGAACGGCACGGATCGCCGAGTTGATCTCAGAAGAGCGTGACACAGAAATCCCCGATGCCATTGCAGAAGGTGGTGAAATCTATGGATCACAAACCTTCGACCAGCATCTTCTTGATCTCAATGACCGCTATATCATTACAGAAGAGACGGCACTAGAGTATGCATCACGGCCTTCAGACCTGAAGCTCAAGCTTCAAGGGATTGGTCGAGAGGGAGGCGATAAATCACAACCCGGTGACGCCACTCAGCTTGATGCTTTTGATCTGATGTCTGACGAAGAGAGTTAATGCTATGGCGGCTCTTAGCTTCAAGATGGTATAATCGCGTCCCAATTTTACTAAAGGATAGATATGTTAGAAGGTATTATTAGAGAGAGTATCGGCAAGAGCAATGCAAAGCAGCTCAAACGAGATGGTTATCTGATTGCTAACATCTATGCTAAAGGTGTGGACAATGTCTACGCAGCCTTTAAGCGTGGTGAATTCATCAGAACTGTACGCAACAAGGAAACGCTTGCTTTCCCTGTCAAAGTAGGAGACCAGGAGCTCAATGTTGTTGTTCAGGAATATCAGCTTCATCCCGTCAATGGTGACATTACACATGTAGACCTCCGGATAGCCATTCCCGGTCAAGTAACCGACTATTTGGTGCCCGTACGCACTGTAGGTGTCCCAAAAGGTCTGAAAAACAAAGGGGTGCTTGTCATCACCAAGCGTCGCCTCAAAGTGCGCGGTGCTATCGAAAATGTCCCACACAACTTCACGCTGGATGTGAGCGATCTTGACCGAGATGAGTCCATCCTCGTACGTGATCTGGACGTGGCCGAGAATTGCCGCATGATGGATCGTCCTCACGTCTCTGTCTGTGGTGTCATCAAGGCACGCTAAGATGCTCTTTGTTGGTTTGGGGAATCCCGGATCAACCTATGCAATGAATCGCCACAATATTGGTTGGCGCATTATCGACCGCCTCGTCTCCGATTCCGGAGCGAGGAATATCTCCAAGTCATCTTTTTATGGTGAACTCTACCGCGCTGGCAATCTCTTTTTTCTCAAGCCCACTACGTATATGAATCTCTCAGGCAAAAGCATCCAAGCTGTCAAGCAGTTTTTCAAAATCGACATTCAGGATATCGCCGTGATCCATGATGATATCGACCTTCCCTTTGGGGCTCTACGCTTCAAGCACAGTGGTGGACACGGGGGACACAATGGCCTAAAATCAATCGACAGCACCATTGGTAAAGAGTATTATCGTATTCGCATTGGAGTCGGAAAGCCGGAACACAAGGGTCAGGTAGCGGATTATGTCTTGCACGACTTTTCTTCAGAAGAGTCCATGCATTTAGACAGCATAATCACACAGGCTGCCCAGGCAAGCATGGCACTCACAGAGCAGGATCTCGCAGAGGTACAAGGGGTCCATACGCGCAAGGGCCTAGCGACACCCTAGCGTGCTGATTCACTGATGACAATTGTAAAAACATTTTCCCCCGCTGCGCGATCGTAGTGATATTGAAAACTGTATCCAAGTTTTTGGGTAATGCTGTACACAATGTACAGTCCAAGCCCAAAACCATGATTTCGTTTCTCTTCTTGCGAAAATGGTTCAATATAAAAATCAAAATCTTCTTTTAGCGGCTCCCCCTTAGAGCGTACACTCATGTGATCACCGTTACTGATCAAGGATACATGTTTGTTTGGGCTGTATTTAATGCCATTATCCATGAGATTTTTAAAGGCGAGAGCCAAGAGCTTGATGTCCGTACGTATTGGGCGATCTACGACATTGATAAAGTAGTGCTCAGGGTCTGTAAGGAGGATTTTTTCTGTCCGCTGGATCACATCCAGCAAGAAAATATCTTCAAGCGACGGTTCAAAATTGTGCATGGTGATTCGTTCGATATCTGCCAGATCTGAAATCAATTCATTCATCCGCTCAAAGGCCTTGATAAGAAAGCCTCTGGACGTTTCATTGTCGATGGTTTCTGCAATAATCCGCCCCTTAGTTATGGGGGTCTTGAGTTCATGCATGATGTTGCGCATAAAAAGATTTTTTGAACTCATTAGCTGATGAATATGGCCGATAGCCCGATCGAAACTCCGCGCAATTTTTCCAATTTCATCATAGCTATTATAGGCGATCTTTACATTGAGATCTCCTTCGGCAAATTGTTCGATCTGCTGATGAAGACGTTTAAGCGGATAGAGTTTTTTGAGTACCATATAGTACAAAACAATCAACAGCAAAAACAAAACCGCCCCCACGATCGTGACGATCTCTGTCGTACGTTTGTCGGCACGATTATCGATGAGCATCATACGATAGCCAGGCATATCTACATAGATGTAGTATCGACTATCTCCGATCTTAAAGATACGAACATCCGGCGCATCTGGATCCCCAACAAAAAGCATGGTTTTCCCTTTCTTCTGCACCTCATTGCTTATTTGATCACTTGGAATTTTTCGTAACTCGAAATCGAAAAAGAACTTCTGAATCTTCTCTTCCGTTGGAGAGAGCCGAAGGTTATACGCCAGCGTCTCTGCGATAAATTTGTACCGCTCAACATCTTGACTTTTGTTTTTCTCTTGACTGGTGGCAACAAAGAAATACAAAGTTACTGCCAAAATACTCAACGCAACCGTAAAAAGAATATGAATATACGTCGTAACAGATAGGTGTCTCATGTGCTGCACCTTATATGCGATCGGTCAAAAGATACCCCACACCACGCACTGGCTTAATGTAGATATGATCAGAGTCGATCTCGGCGATCTTGTGCCGAATGCGACTAATGATCACGTCAATGTTTTTGATCGAACTCTCGTCGTCGATGTGCTCACTCTCGTAGAGTAATTGTTCACGGGAGACCGAGCCGTTTTTGTGTTGCACCAACATCGAAAGGACATCAAATTCTGCTGCAGTCAAATCCAGTGGTCGTCCTCGAAAAAGAATCACACGGCCTTTGATGTCGACATCAAATATGACATCTTCGGTGACAGAATCCGTCTGCTGCACACTGGTACGACGCAAAATGGTTTTGATGCGGGTTACCAATTCTCTCGGGTCATAAGGCTTGGGCATGTAGTCGTCCGCACCGCGTTCCAGACCAATAACCTTGTCTGTAATGTCATCCCGTGCAGAAGAGATGATGATAGGCACATTAGACTCAGCACGAATTTTTTCTACCACTTCCAGCCCATCCATACCAGGAAGTGTCAAGTCAAGGATCACCAAATCAACTGCATGCTGAGTCAGCAGCGAGAGTCCAAGATACGGCTCTTCTGCGCTGATCACTTCCATATCGTATTTTTCGAGGTATGCTGTCAAGATCATTGACAATTCAGGATCGTCTTCGATGATTAATATTTTCATTTTTTCTCCGGAAAAACGGTTGTATTTATCTATGTATCATACCATGGATAGCATAACAATGGTATAATGCGCACTACTCCATCACAAAGGTTAAGCCTATGACACAATACAAGGTCGTCATTTATCAAGAAGGTATGCTTGGCTCCCTGCTGCTTGGGCAATCCAAAATCAATCCCGTTCGTTTTACCGAATTTCTCAATGCCAACGCCCAACAAGGCTGGGAAGTCGTTACGATGGAAAAAGATATCCGACGCATGTTGCTTTTATGGAATCGAGAAGCCTACGTTGTGATTCTCAAGAAAGAGAGGAGTCAGCCATGAAGATCATGAAACTTGCGAGTATTATCTCCGGTACTGTCTTTGCACTCTATGCTGTTTTTCTGCTGGTCTGGCTATGGGGCAATACCATCACATGGGAGATTTTGATCAAGACAAGCATTACCGTCGCCATTGTTATCGTAGCGACCATGGGTTTGGCATTGATCTACCGAGAATATATTGAAGAAAAAGGGATGCAAAAAGAAGGATATCTTGACTAAAACTCGAAGATCACTATCGTAATTTTCGAGTTTGAAGTGCCTGATTATATTCCATGTAAATTTTGGCCGTTGCGAAAAGAAATGTTGTGATCGCCGGTCCAAGAATCATTCCCCAAAAACCATAGCTCCCCATTCCCGCAAGGATTGAGAAGAAAATAACAAACTCATTGATGCTTGTCGTGTTGTGGAGTAGATCTTCTTTCATAACGCGGATGATGATTGGCTTGACAAATGTATCAGCAATAATAGAAATCACAATAACCGAATACAGCATGATTGTCAGGGCTATCTGATTGTTCATTTCGCTCCATGCATACAGCGATAAAGGCAACCAAACAATCGCTCCTCCCACAATGGGAACCAAGGATGCAAAGCCATATATGACACCAAAGACCAAACCATTAAAGCCAAAATAGCTCACAAATATCCCAAATAGAAACCCTTCAAAGATTGCCGTGACTACAATGGAATAAAAAACCACCTCCATCGTCGAAGCCACTTCTGAAATCATTTTTTCACTACGGACAAATGAAACAGGCAGCAACGATTGGATCATTGTAAAAAAACGCTCACTGTAATAGTTAATAATGGCATAAAATGTAATCACCAGACCCACTTCCTTGAGAAAGCCTAGTCCCACCCCGCCCATTTTGGTCATATAGAGTGTACCATCTTTAATATACCCAACAATTTTGTCCCCCTGCAGGTACTCATTTGCCCATTTAGACAAATAGGGGATGTCGTGGGTAAAGTCTTTGATTTTGGCAACCATATGCTGAATGGCATCTTTGTCAATATGGCTTGCATATGCGACACCGGAGGTGGCGATATAAATGATTGGTGCCACCATCAAGACAAACAAAAGCACCGTAACCATCAGCGTCCCTAGTTTGTTAGAGCGAAATTTAACGACCACATAGTGTGTGAGATTGGATGTGGCCATTACTAGCAATGCCGCCACACTGATCGAGAGAAGAAATGGTTGATAGATCGTAAATGCTGCCCAAACCGCAACACCAAACAGAATCATGGTTATAGTCGTCGTTCTATCCAAGCAAAGTCCCCTGATTCATATTGGGCGGTGTTTGGCGAAACAGCTCAAATGTTTTGGGTGTTGCAACGCGGCCACGCGCTGTGCGCTCAATATAGCCATTGGCAATCAAATAAGGCTCCAAGACATCTTCAATCGTCCCCTCATCCTCACTCAGTGAAGCACCAATAGTGCTAAGCCCCATTGGCTTACCCTCGGCCTGAACCAGCAGCTCCAACAGGCGAATATCCTGCTCGTCAAACCCGATATCGTTTACACCCAATTCATCCAGAGCATATCGGGTGCGGGAAAGCATGATCTCTGACTCGTTGGCCACTTCAGCAAAATCCCGTACGCGACGCAACAAACGCAATGCGATCCGTGGCGTACCGCGTGAACGACGTGCGATCTCATGTGCTGCTTCTTTTGTCGCCACCTTTCCAAGCTTGCGTCCCGCCTGCTCTACAATGATGCTCAACTCTTCAGCCGTATAAAACTGCATTCGAAAATGCATCCCAAAACGCTCACGCAATGGATGACTCAGCATCCCGGCACGCGTTGTCGCCCCAATCAGAGTAAAGCGAGGCAGGTCGATTTTGACTGTCTGGGCTGCCGGACCCGAACCGATAATAATATCCAGACGAAAATCTTCCATTGCCGGATAGAGGATCTCTTCGACTGCCGGACTCATGCGGTGAATTTCATCGATAAAAAGAATATCGCCCTCTTCGATGTTTGTCAGGAGAGCTGCCAGATCGCCAGATTTTTCAATCATAGGAGCAGCAGTCGTTTTGATATTGGTTCCCATTTCCGTAGCAATAATATTGGCTAACGTTGTTTTGCCGAGACCCGGAGGGCCAAAAAAGAGAATATGGTCGAGTGCTTCATGTCGTTTTTTACTCGCTTCGATAAAAACCTTGAGGTTTTTCTTGATCTGCTCCTGGCCAATGTATTCTTCCCAAGAATCAGGGCGCAGGGATTGTTCCTGCAGTCCTTCTTCGACAAAGCGTTCGATTTCTACTATGCGTTCCATTGCGACATCTCCTTAATTTGGTCTTTGATTGCAATCAATAAGAGTGAGCATCATCGGGGAATTCCCTCCCCTTTACCTCGTTGCGATATTGTTCCAGCCCTTGACGAATCAGCATTGCGCCGTCAAGGTATCGTTTGACAAATTTGGGCTTGAAGGTCTCAAAGAAACCAAACATGTCACTCCACACCAATACTTGGCCATCGGTGACATTGCCTGCACCGATCCCTATAGTAGGTATCGCGAGTGTTGCCGTGATCTGGCGTGCAGCTTCGGTCTTCATGCCTTCGAGTACGATCGCAAACGCTCCGGCTTCCTGCAAAGCCAGCGCGTCTGCCAGCAACTGCTTGATCCCGGCTTCATCCTTCCCTACGATACGATACCCGCCATCCGCACGTACCGACTGAGGCATCAACCCGATGTGTGCCACCACTGCAATACCGTGGTGAGTTAGATGGCGTACCAACGGTGCCCGCTCAGCACCGCCTTCAATCTTGACTGCCTGGGCGTCTGTTTCACTGTAAACCCGCACAGCATTGGCCAACGCCTGTTCATCTGTCAGATAGGAGCCAAACGGCATATCAAAGACAATCAACGGCAGCTTCGCACCGTTGCATACTGCTTGAGTATGATAAATCATTTGATCCATTGTGGCACTTAGCGTATCTTCACGTCCAAGAAAACTCATGTTGAGACTGTCCCCGACAAGGATCATCTCCACCTCGCCATCAAATAACGCTGCAAACAGGGCATCGTACGCCGTCACCATCGTGATCGGCTCTTTCCCTTTCATGGCAGCTACGGTATTGACATTGACACGCTTTTCAATCCGAGGAGTATGGATACTCATGCAGGTTTTTCTCGCTTTCTTTTTTTCATATCAAAGAACTTCTGTGGAGGGATGGGGCGGGAATGCACCAGCAAGAGTTGTCAACCCTTGGAGAGTCCATCTGTCATCCCAATACGGAGCAGCCCTCTCTTGCTTGCATTTTCGCCCCAGTCAGCCCAGAAAAGTCCATTTTCTGACCTCATTTTATCTAAAAAAAGTATAATACCACAAACATCATCATAAAGTTGCACCGCATGAAACAACTCGTCGCCTATATTACCACTGGTTTTCCGGACAAATACTTCACAGTCGACCTCGCACTTGCCCTGCGGGATGCCGGAGTGGATACCCTTGAGCTAGGAATCCCTTTTTCTGACCCTGTCGCAGATGGCCCCGTGATCGAACGTGCCAATCTCCTCTCCCTCCAGCAAGGATTTTCCCTTGCTGATCTCTTTGAAGTCTCCCGGGAAATTGGACCCATGATTGATACACTCTGGATGGGATATTTTAACCCCTTTTACCACAAAGGCATGGAGACCTTCATCGCCCAGGCTCAGGCAGCAGAAGTTAGCGGTTTTATCATCCCTGACCTCCCCTACGAGGAGGCAGCCCCCTACAAGCCCATGATCGAACAAGCCGGCATGAGCCTCATCGATTTCATCGCTCCGACTGATACACCAGAGCGGATCGCCATGATCGCTCGAGATGCCCGCAAGTTTCTCTACCTCGTCGCCTATGCCGGCATCACCGGAAGTGGCCAAGCCGAAGACCTGTCCCCCATCATCGAACAAATCCGGAGCCACACCGCAACGCCCATCTATGTCGGCTTTGGTGTCAATGAAAAGACCGCCAAGTCCAAAGTGCAAGGCGTCGACGGTGTGATCGTCGGGTCGGCCTTTGTGCAGGTGCTTCTCGATGACCTGCTTACCCCTACCCACAAGATCGCCAAGGTCGTCGAAATGGCGCGCGAGATCAAAGCGAGGATCAATGAATAGTATGGAATATTTTGTCTGGAACGTCAACCCAAATATCTTCCAATATGGCTCCCTTCAATTGCGATGGTACGGACTACTGTTTGTCAGTTCTTTTTTTATCGGCATGGCACTGGTCAAGTGGATGTTTCGCCGAGAAAATGTCTCCATCGACTCTCTTGATAATCTCTTGCTTGCAGCCATAGCCGGCTCTGTCATTGGGGCTCGTCTGATGCACTGCTTGGGCTACCAACCGGGTTTTTATCTTGCTCATCCTCTTGAGATCCTCAAGGTCTGGAAGGGGGGATTGGCTAGCCACGGTGGAATGATTGGGATGCTAATCGTTCTCTATTGGTATGCACGCAAAGAGCGCCTCTCCTACGGCTGGCTCCTCTCGCGTTTTACACTCCCTGGTATGATTACTGCCGCGTTTGTACGGTTTGGAAATTTTTTCAATTCCGAAATTCTTGGACTTCGCACCGATGTCCCTTGGGCAGTGATTTTTTCACACGCCGATCCGTATCCACGCCATCCGGTACAGTTATACGAAGCCTTCAGCTATCTGATCATCTTTGGCATACTATTAATAGTCTATCTGCGCACATCTCGCGACTTTTCGGCTCGCATTTTGCCAGGCATCTTCGCAGTGCTTCTCTTTGGTGCACGCTTTGTTTTGGAATATTTTAAAACCCGCCAAGCTGACTACACGACAGCCCTCCCGTTCACGACCGGACAACTCTTGAGTATCCCAGTCATCCTCGTAGGGATCGTCTGGATCATCTGGGCGGTGCGATACAAACCGGCTTCATGACACTCGGGATCGATATCGGATCAACGACCGTCAAGTACGTCCTCTGTGACGCACAGTTTACTATCGTTGCCAAGGCCTACACGCCCCATGACACCAAACAGGCTGAGACCCTCCTGCGATTACTGGAGGATTTACAATCTCGACAACCAAGCCATTACAATGCCATTGACAAGGCATACATTACTGGATCAGGTGCCGGACGCATTGCACCCGCTATTGGCGCCCGTTTTGTTCAAGAAGTCAATGCGGTTGTCGTCGCAGTTGAGCATTTACACCCCGAAGTACGCTCGGTTGTCGAATTGGGTGGACAAGATGCCAAAATAATCCATTTTAAAGAGCGTGAAGACGGTAGCAAAAATGTCCTCACATCCATGAACGACAAATGCGCATCCGGTACCGGTGCTACGATCGAAAAATGCACCATGAAAGTCGGCATTGAGACCGAAGAACTTGCCCAGATGACATTCAAGGATGACGCCATTCATCATGTCGCTGCCAAATGTGGGGTCTTCGCCGAAACGGATATTGTCAACCTTGTCAAAAGCTCCGTTCCGGCTGACGAGATCATGAATTCACTTGCGGATGCCATTGTCATGCAAAACCTTACCGTTCTTACCCGAGGCAATACCCTCATGCCGACTGTTCTGCTTCTGGGAGGACCCAATACCTACCTCCCTTTTCTCCAGCAAGCTTGGCGTAAGCGCATTGTGGAGCTATGGGATGAACGAGGCATTGCATACGATCCTGAAGCAATCAAATCGCTCATCCGTGTCCCCGATAATGCGCTTTACTATGCGGCATTGGGTGCAGCAATGTTTGGAGAAGGAGAGGCGACACATACCGAGCCTTTTGCAGGTACCTTGGGACTCAAGGCCTTGATTCATACCGGCATTGGAGCAGACAATCCCTACAGCGACACACCCCTAGTGCGAAACCCAGAAGAGTTGGCCGACTTCCAAGCCCACTACACGATTCCGAAGTTTACCCCAACATTCCCAAGCCAGCCCATACGCTGCACCCTTGGGATCGATGGTGGCTCAACCAGCTCCAAGGCTGTCTTGATCGACGATGACGGCAATCTACTTCTCAAAGTGTATCAACTGTCCCAAGGCAACCCCATTCAAGATACCTTGGATCTCTTGCGACAGATCGATGCATTGGATCCAAACGGCTACTATGAGATTGTCGGCCTTGGTGTTACTGGCTACGCTGCAGATGTACTCGAAGGCGCACTCCGAGCAGATGCCAATATCGTCGAGACCATTGCGCACATGAAAAGTGCGCAACTTCTTTTCGGGGACAGCGTGGATGTTATTTGCGACATAGGCGGGCAGGATATCAAGGTACTCTTCCTCGAAAACGGCATGATGAAAAACTTTCGTCTATCCAACCAATGCAGCGCCGGCAACGGAATGCTCCTTCAGTCCATGGCCAAACAATTTGGTGTCCCCATCGAACAATTTGCCGAGGTAGCTTTTGGCGCCACGCAAGCCCCCAAATTCAACTACGGTTGCGCCGTTTTTCTCGATACCGACCGCGTCACATTTCAAAAAGAAGGTTACCCCAAAGAAGCTCTCTTTGCCGGAATCGCCAAAGTATTGCCCAAAAACATTTGGCAGTACGTTGTCCAGGCTCCCTCACTCGAAGCCTTGGGGCGCCATTTCGTCCTTCAGGGCGGTACGCAGTACAATCAGGCTGCCCTCAAAGCCCAGGTAGACTACATCCGTGCCGAAGTCCCGCATGCACGCATTGACGTCCATCCTCATTGCGGAGAAGCCGGAGCCATCGGGGCGGCTATCGAGGCACGGGATCGTGTCCACGAACGCGGTCACGGCACATTTCTCGGGCTCACAGAAGCCCTACGCATGACATACACCACACGCACCGACGAGACGACCCGTTGTCATTTTTGTCCCAATGATTGCTCCCGTACTTTTATTGACACTCAGACTCCTTCTGGAAATACCGCACGATACATCGCTGGATTTGCCTGCGAAAAAGGCACCGTCGAATCCCGTGATGAGCTACTGACCTTGCGTCAAAACCGCAAACATCTTCATGCCACGACCCCCAACCTTGTCCACGAAGAATCTCATCGATTGTTTGCCCCCGAATACCCCCTGCCACCCAAGCCCACTTCAGCTGATAACGTCACGATCGAACACGTGCGCAACACACTTGGAGGATGGGGGCCTACCTTGCGTCGACGCATTCAACGGCCCTTTATGCTCAGCTCATCGACTGCACGCGCCAAGCGTCGTCGTCTGACCATTGCCATACCGCGTGTTTTGAATATCTACAATATCGCACCTTTTTTGCGTGTATACTTGGAAGCCCTTGACCTCGATCCAAAACGGATACTCTTTTCGGATTTTTCCAGTGAGGAGATGTTTCTCGAGGGAGCCAAATACGGCTCCGTTGATGCATGCTACCCGGCCAAAGTCGCCCAAGCGCACGTCCATCAGCTTCTCTACAACAAAAAATTTCTTCGCAAACAGATCAGCCATATCTGGTTCCCTGCAGTGGTTGCTGTAGATAATTTTCTTCATCAGACCATGGCCGACAAGTCCTGTCCGGTTGTCATAGGTACCCCAAGAGTGGTTTACAGCTCTTTTACAAAAGAGCGCGATCTTTTCGATATGTCACGTATTGACTTTGTTGATGATTCTGTTAATTTTGATGATGTCACTCTCTTGACAAAACAGCTATACGAGACATGGAAAAATCGCTTGGAAATCACCGAAGACGAAAACAACTGGGCCGTACAGCAAGGGCTCAAAGCTCTAGAAAAAACCCGAGAAGATCTCGCCAAAAAAGGAGAGGATATTCTCAATCAGGCCGAAGCAAACGGTGAGGTCGTTTTGCTTCTACTCGGCCGTCCCTATCACAGCGATCCAGGGCTCAATCATGAAGTACTCGAACAATTCCAGACCCTTGGTTTCAAGACCCTCTCCATCGCTTCTCTCCCCAAAAACCCCGCATACCTCAATCGTCTTTTTGAGGAGGATATTCGCAAAGGCTGGATTGAGGACCCCTATGACATTCGTGATGTGTGGCCTGAGAATTACTCCGCCAATTCCTCCCAAAAAGTCTGGGCAGCCAAATTCGCAGCCCGTCATCCCCATATCGCTGTCATAGATCTGAGCAGCTTCAAATGCGGACACGATGCCCCTACTTACGCCATCATCGATCGTATTCTTGGTACCAGTCGTACGCCCCACTTGACTCTTCATGATGTCGATGCCAACAAACCTAGCGGCTCCATCGCCATCCGGGTCAAAACATTTGCCTACGCATTGGAGCAGTACCAAAAGAGCTTGAAATCCTAGGCACAATGCCCTATGCAATCATTCATTTACACACTTTGGCTATGATCTCATTATCTTATTCGCAGGAGTCCCTCTCATGAGTGCAGCATGCAGTACGCTTCAACATACAGCCACAGATGGCTCACTGGACTATCTGCATCGCAGTGCCACACAGTGGCGCGATCACCACACAAATATTGATTATGCATCTCCCGAGGAGAGCATTGTTCTGTTTGGGGGACTCACGCCCTTGCAAGACCACTTGCTCTGGGCGGCTATCCAGACAATGGGTGGCCACTATGTCGCCCTCCCCACCCCCGATAACGAAGCTTTTCGTCTAGGAAAAACCTACGGAAACCGCGGGCAATGCAATCCCACCTATTTCACCTCTGGAAACCTTGTCAAATACCTTCAACAACTGCATGCAGAAGGACTGGATAAAGCAGAAATTGTCCGAAAATATGTCTTTGCTACTGCCAGCGGTTGCGGGCCATGCCGATTTGGGATGTACACGACGGAATACCGAAAAGCGCTTGAGGCGGCCGGATTCGGGGGATTGAGAATCGAGACCTTTGAGCAGCAAAAAGGAATCTTTCAGATGGATGAGGATCTCCGTGTCGCCCCCTTTTCCCCTAAATTTTTTATCATCGCCACCCAGGCAGTTTCTATCGGTGACATGATGAACATCATGGGCTACCAGATGCGCCCTTATGAGGTAGAGGCCGGAGCCGTCGATCGGGCAATGGAGGAGGCCAAGGGGATCATGTCTGATGCCCTCATTCACCGCAAGAGTCTCCTGCGAGCGCTTTGGAAGTGTCGACGGATCTTTGCGCAGGTCACACTCGATCACAGCCACACCAAGCCCCGTGTCATGGTAATGGGGGAATTCTGGGCAGCCATGACTGAAGGGGATGGCAACTATCACCTCCACCGCTTTCTCGAATCCGAAGGAGCCGAGGTGATCCCTCAGCCTCTCATCAATCGCTTTCTGCTCAGCCTCTGGGAAGCCAAGCATGACCTGGAAAAGCATACCCCCCTCCCGGATGCGAGACGCCCAAAGATTGATCTCGCTCCTATCAAGGAGCGCTTGCTCATCGAAGGGGGCAAATGGATCGTCAAGGGAGTCTTTGGCCTCTACGCCAGCATCATCGGACTGCGCAACTACCGCTTGCCCAAGATGGAAAAACTCTACGACCTGGCCAAGGACTACTACCCTGTCGATTCCGATGGCGGCGAAGGGCACCTCGAAGTGGCGCATGTCATCGAAGCAGTCGAAGAAAATCTCGCCGAGCTGGTCATCTCGGTCAAGCCCTTCGGCTGCATGCCCTCCTCTGCCGTGAGTGACGGTATCCAGACCCTCGTCACTGCCCGCTACCCCCAGGCCAATTTTCTGAGCATCGAAACCTCTGGAGAGGGGGCAGCCAATTTTTACAGCCGCGTGCAAATGGCACTGTTCAAAGCCAAAGAAACGGTGAAGTCAGGCAATATGATCTAGGGTTTTTTCAAGAGCACAATATGCTGCCACAAAATGAAAAAATATGCATCTATTGCTCATATCTAAATCAAAAAAAGGATCTCCATGCTCACTTCCCTTGCCCAAGGATTCCTTTTCGGTCTCGGAGCTGCCGTGCCGTTGGGGCCGATCAACGTACTAATCATGAGCACCGCCATGCGCAGCTACCCCTCTGCTGTGGCCTTTGGTGCCGGAGCCATGAGCGCGGATGCGACCTATCTGACGCTACTGCTTTTCGGCCTGCTTCATCTACTGGATCATCCCGCCGTTATGATCCCACTTGGCATCGCCGGCGCGCTCTTCCTCCTCTATATGGCCTACGGCATCTGGCAAGGTCGCCATGAAGCCATCCACCTACAAAAAGATATCAAACCCCCCTCCATCTTCGCCCACTATCTCAGAGGCTACAGCCTCACACTGCTCAACCCCTACACCATCATCTTCTGGCTTAGCGTCTCTGCCTACATCCAGACAGCCAAGATCCAACCCGTCTGGACGATCCTCGGAATGTTTGGCGGCATTTCACTCTGGATCACCCTCATGCCTCTACTCATTCATAAGACCAAGCATCTCTTCTCTCAAAAAACCGTCACGGCCATTTCCGTCGTCTCCAGTGCGATTATCGCCTTTTTTGGCCTAGCGATGCTGGTGAGAATTATTCAGGATTTTTTGTAAGAGGCACCCCTACTCCACAAACTTGCTCACCGGAATCTCCACGATGGCTCTGACGCCGTGGGCTTTGAGCTTCGGGATGAGGTCGCGAAGCTGTTTTTTCTCTACGACGGCCATGATATCGACCCAGTCCCCTTTGGCCAGGTGCGATACGGTGGGGT
>CAZCAZ010000018.1:0-18643 GCA_964496735.1 uncultured Nitratifractor sp.
CAATACGGATATTGACTCGTTGACTGTTTTCGTTAATGGTAACATTTTTTTGTGAATTTTTGATCACAATTTGTGGAGGAACAGTTTCATTGTTGTCTGGTGGAGGTGTACCGCCTGTTGACGTGGTGTCAAAAATCACATTGATAGCCTGTTGGATGGATCGACCTTGTCCATCTGCTGTCAAGAGCATCAATGTCGTTTTGGTACCGTCAGCAGGCATAATGGAGGGTGAAGTATAATCAAACCTTGCATAGCCGTCCACTGATGTGGAGACAGAATATGCTCTAGCTGATCCAAACTTTTTATCAAACGGCTTAAGTGCCACAACGGCATCAGGCTGAATCAAACCATTCTTTAGAACTTGAACAGAAATTTCATAGCGGGTGTGTGGGCGCGCAATCGTCAACGGAGTAGTCGCATTATAAAAACTAATCGCTACTGTGTTGTTGCTGCCATTTGTATCTGGAGTATCTGGCGTATTGCCATCAGCACCCGCTACGTCAAAGTCATTACTCCCGCATCCGCTCATCATAAGAGCAACCGATGTGAGCAAGCCCAATATCAGTGTTTTCTTCATCCTGTAACCTTTTTAATATTTGTAGTTGATCCCGATTCCTATGTTTCCTACGTGATCAAACGCTTCGGCTCGAGATATAGTATACTCATAACTTAGATCAATATCCCACTGATCATTGATGTCGTACACTACACCTGCTTGAGCACCGTAGGTAAAACCGCTTTCATTGGTTCCGCCTTCTGCCTCGTAATTGGCATATCCAGCATTCAGACCAATAAAGGGTCGCAAACCCATTTCTTCCATCTGTGGCATGAGAAACATGTAATTCACTAGTATCTCGCCACGCTCATAGCTTACCTTGCCATTGTTCATCTTGTCAATGGCAACCATGGTTCGCCATTCGTCATTGTCCGCACCGACACGAAACCCGTACCCCAGCCCTGTGCTGGCATAATTGAGATCTGTACCGTGCGTCCCCTGCACCATGGCAGCTGAGAGCTGCACGCCTATAAATACTTTGCTAGGGTTTGCCTCAACATCATAGTTTCCAGCATGTGCACCGAGCACCATTCCGATAGCCATCATAGGTATCAACGATTTCTTCAACATCTTAGACTCCTTTTATTAATGAATATGGAATAGTAACATGTTTTATATTAATTAATCTTAAAACATGAAAAAGTAAATAATTGGCAATTCAAGAAGTCTTGCAAAAGTATCTTACTAAAAAAATGTCAAAAAAAAGTGGGAAATAGTATTGAGGAATTCAAAACGTGGTAGCAGAGGGGGAACTCGAATCCCCGACCTCCGGCTTATGAGACCAGCGCTCTAACCAGCTGAGCTACCCTGCCACGTAAAAGAAGAGTCGGAATTTTACCAAAGTTAAGCTTGTATGTCAATAGGGTTTTGTAATTTTAATACCATAAATTATATAGCTCACTATATCTTAGTCGTATAGACTCACTATTTTTTAGAAAAAGCCAAAATGTATTGACATTTTCTAAAAAACTCACTAAAATTACGCCAAATTAGATACACAAGGAGTATACAATGACATTTCAACCCCTAGCCAATCGCGTTCTACTCGAACGGGAAGAAGAGGTGACCACCACTGCATCAGGCATCATTATCCCTGACAGCGCCAAAGAAAAACCCCTTCAGGGCAAAGTGCTTGCCGTTGGGCCGGATGCCGAAGACGAAGGAGTCTCAGTGGGCGACATAGCTGTATTTGCCAAATACAGTGGGTCTGAGATTACACTGGATGACAAAGAACTGCTGATCCTCGAGAGCAATGAAATTCTCGGTTTGTTGAAATAAACCACCGTATATAATAAAGTATAAAGGAATCAAACATGGCAAAAGAAGTCTATTTTTCAGATAAAGCACGCAACGGACTGTATGCGGGTGTCTCCAAGCTTGCAGACGCGGTCAAGGTCACAATGGGGCCTCGTGGACGTAACGTCCTCATTCAAAAGAGTTTTGGTGCTCCAGCGATCACCAAAGATGGTGTCTCAGTCGCTCGCGAGATCGAGCTCGAAGACTCTCTAGAAAATATGGGCGCCCAGCTTGTCAAAGAGGTCGCCAGCAATACAGCCGATGAGGCCGGAGACGGCACCACGACTGCCACCGTACTGGCACATAGTATCTTCAAAGAAGGACTACGCAACATCACGGCGGGCGCCAACCCTATCGAAGTAAAACGCGGCATGGACAAAGCCAGTGCCGCCATCATCGAAGAGCTCAAGAAAATCACGGTCGAAATTGAAGACAAAGCACAAGTTGCTCAAGTAGCAACGATCTCAGCCAACAGCGATGCAAAGATCGGTGAACTGATCGCCGAAGCAATGGAGAAGGTCGGCAAAGACGGCGTCATTACTGTCGAAGAGGCCAAGGGGATCAACGATGAGCTTGAGGTTGTCGAAGGGATGCAGTTTGACCGTGGATATCTTTCGCCTTATTTTGTCACCAACAGTGAAAAAATGACCACCGAAATGGAGCATCCTGCCATTCTCATTACCGATGCCAAAATCAGCTCACTCAAAGATCTCATTCCCCTCCTGGAGCAAACCCAGCAAAGCGGCAAGCCTCTGTTGATCATTGCTGATGATGTTGAGGGTGAAGCTCTCACGACACTGGTACTCAATCGCCTAAAAGGCATTCTCAATATCGCCGCAGTCAAAGCTCCAGGCTTTGGTGACCGCAAAAAAGAGATGCTCCGAGATATTGCTATCCTCACCGGTGGAACCCTCATTACTGACGAATTGGGTCTAAGTCTCGAAAAAACAACCCTTGACCAACTCGGCCAAGCCGCTCGTGTCGTCATCGACAAAGATGATACCGTCATCGTCGACGGCAAAGGGGACAAAGCGGAAGTGGAAGCCCGTGTCAACGAAATCCGTACACAGATCGAGGTCACCACAAGCGAATACGACAAAGAGAAGCTCCAGGAGCGCTTAGCCAAGCTTAGCGGTGGCGTCGCCGTCATCAAGGTCGGTGCCGCCACTGAAACAGAAATGAAAGAGAAAAAAGACCGCGTAGATGATGCACTCTCTGCTACCAAAGCAGCGGTCGATGAAGGGATCGTCATTGGTGGCGGAGCCGCCCTTGTCAAAGCGGGGAGAAACGTCAGCCTCGAGCTAGAGCATGATGAGCAAGTGGGAGCGGAAATCATCCTACGTGCCATCAAGGCCCCCATCAAACAGATCGCTGAAAATGCTGGATTTGATGCAGGTGTCGTCGCCGACAAAGTTGCCAACAGTACCGAAGAGCACAATGGCTTCAATGCGGCAACCGGCGAATACGTCGATATGTTCAAAGCTGGAATCATCGATCCACTCAAGGTCGAGCGTGTCGCACTCCAAAACGCTACTTCTGTCGCCAGCCTGCTACTCACCACAGAAGCGACTGTGAGTGAGATCAAAGAGGACAAGCCTGCCGCACCGGCTATGCCAGACATGGGCGGTATGGGCGGTATGATGTAAAATCACCCTTCCATTCAATGCAGGGAGCGGACATCAGATCCGCCCCCTGCATCCATTCAATAAAAGCATTAGGCAACAATACAAACCAAAATTTCTAATTTCTGATTTCTGACTTCTCCAAGCTTTGCACCCGCATCTTCACTGTCGTATTTGTCACAATAAACTCATCCCCCACCTCAATCGTCTCCAGGGCGACCCGTTTTCCATCTTGGACAACCTCCGCAAAGCCCTCTTTGCTTCGCTTGGTCGGGTTGTGCTGGATTATCGTCTGCAAAAGCACATCGACCAAAGCTTCTTTCTGGCGCAGCACCATGCCAATGCGATCATCCATATGAGCATGCAAAGGCTGGATGTTCTGATCGTACTGCTCAATGCGGTAGCGGATTGTACGACTCATCTCTTCTCGAAGGTGGGCAAAGCGATCATCCATTTGCGTCAACTGCCTCAACGGAGAATGTTGCTGAAGCAACATTGAGAGGTTTGCCACTCCCTCACCTTTGTGCTGGATCAACTGATACACTTGCTGTTCCATTTGTTGCACTAATCCATCAAGACTTTGGAGCCATTCGTTTCGGTCGGGCAGGATCATCTCCATCGCTGCACTCGGAGTGGGAGCTCGCACATCGGCAACAAAATCACTAATCAGCATATCGACTTCATGTCCCACGGCACTTACAACCGGTGTCTGGGCATCGTAGATTGCATCAGCCACTGCCCGCTCATTAAATGCCCACAGATCTTCCAGGCTCCCTCCGCCTCGCCCTATGACAACCGCATCCATCTTTAGTGTATCAGCATAGGCAATCCCACGTGCGATCTGCTCTGCTGCCATGTCACCTTGCACCAGCACATCAATCACGGTGATTTCGAGGCTTGGCCATCGTTTTTGTGCGATCTTGAGCATATCCTGTAGCGCGGCCCCTCCGGCTGCAGTCACCATGGCGATCTTCTCAGGAAATTTCGGAAAAGCTTTTTTACGCTCTGTGTCAAAGTAGCCTTTGTTTTTGAGCTCCGTCTTGAGCTGTTCAAAGGCTACGGCTAGCGTTCCTTTGCCATACGGTTCAATATGGGTAGCGATGAGCTGGTAGTTTCCGCGTGGCACATACACGCTGATCGAACCCTCGATCACGATATGTTCCCCTTGCTCCAATTTAAACTTCATTTTTGTGGCTGTCGAGCGCCACATTACGCAGCTGATCGTACTGCTATCATCCTTGATCGAAAAATATACATGTCCGCTGCGATGATAGGTCACATTAGCGACTTCCCCCTCAACCATCGTATGCATAAATGTCGCCTCAAGCAGGGAGCCTATTTTTGTATTGAGTGCAGAGACAGACATCATGCCTTGAGACATGTGGCCTCCAATGGATACAAAGCTAATCGCACTCTTAGGTCTTTTGTGCGATCAATAAGGTGGATATCCCCATCGAGAAACTTTTGGTGTATTTCATTTCAAACCCAGCTTCTTTGAGTTCTGTGCTCAACATCTCTGTGGTAAGAAACTCCTCAATCGAATCAGGGAGGTATTTGTAGGCTTCGTAGTTTTTAGAAATAAATCCACCGATGCGAGGTAGTACTTTCTTCATCCCGAAATCAACTACTTTATCAACCAAGCCACTCCGGTCTTGCTTGGTGAACTCCAGGATCATCACGATCCCGCCTGGCTTGAGCGCCCGATAAAACTCTTGCAGGGCTTCTGCGCGATCGACCACGTTACGGATACCGTAGCTGATCGAGATCACGTCAGTGCTTTGATCAGCAATAGAGAGCTCCTGAGCTTTGCCGACAATAAATTCAGCAAAATCAACTTTTTTACGAGCGACATCAAGCATCCCGACCGAGGGATCAATACCAACATACTTGTCGATAGAGACCCCGGCCTTTTCGGCCTGCTCACGCCAGTAAATAAGCAGATCTCCTGTCCCTGTCGCCACATCGGTGACCTGATCAAGATGATCAACATCTAGCAATTCAAAGGCCTTGTCGCAACCTTTTTTTCGCCACTGAATATCAATCCCCATACTCAGCACGCGATTGGCCTTGTCATATGTTGAGGCGATGTCATCAAACATGCTGACGATCTTATCCTGTTTTTCCTGCTTATCGGTCAATGTCTCAATCCCCACGGTACTGGCTCCATATCATCATATCCACACCCATCTTCTCCGCATGAAGGAAACGCAATGTGCTGGGCGTATTATAAGTGATTTCGTTATCACTCAGCTTAGGGGTGAGATAGGTGAGCATCCAGTCAATATGGCCATGCATGGCTTTGAGCATCCCGCCGCCGCCCTCGACCAATATCAAGGAAGGCTTATCGAGATTATCAAGGGAGTTGCTTACCGCTACGTGGCGTCCGGAAACACCAAAAAGCGGTATCGAGCGATCCAAATCATTCCGTCGTGAATAAATCATCACATCGGGTGCTCTCCCCTCTATCACAAAACGACTGTCCAATGTCGGACGATCAGTGCGAGCCGTGTTGCCTCCAATAAGCAAATGGTCAACTACACTGCGTATTTTATGTACATGTTCCAGTGAAGTACGGGAACTCAAGTACCCTCCACCTATACGCCCGTTGAGTGTCTGGGCAATTTTGAATACCACAAATGCACGTTCACGCCAGATCAAAAATGGCGCAATGAGATCCCTTGCTGCATCCTCCAAGACTCCCATTGTTGGATTCTTTAGGCGCCTGATGCCTCCGCCGTGCTCTGTGATCGGATCAGGTATGGCAATAACCACCCGCTCCAGTCGCAGTTCTGCAAGCAGATTTGCACACGAAGGTGTTTTGCCGCTATGGCTGCACGGCTCCAGTGTCACATAGATCGTACACCGACCAAAAAACCCCTCCGGAAGTCCCCGCAAAAAATCATGCGCCGTGGTTGCGTCCATCGGATCGAAATCTACCCCTTCCCCCGAAAGCTGCTCATAAGCTGCCACGAGTGCCAGCACCTCCGCATGCGATGTCCCCGCCTTCCGGTGCGCCTCAATCGCCACAATCTGACCGTCACATACCACTACGGCGCCCACAGCTGGATTGGGGTAGGTTAAGAGCTGATAGTGCCATGCGGTATCGATGGCTTGCTGCATGTAAAATTCATCATTCATAGGGCACATTATACCTTTTTTAAATTTGCGGGCTATTTTCGCCACCTTACTGCGCCACATTGCCCTGTCGGATTGGGCTTTTGTCTCTTGTGTCTATTCGAGTCATAATAGCTGTTGCAGTACTCTATAATTTTAAATGAAAACAACAATACTTTTATACTGCCTTTCAGTAATTATGTTATAATTTGTTTCGCTACTTATTTGTATGGAGGGATGCATCATGGAAGAGATACAACGGCGACGTCGTCCCCTCATTTTTTTTGATCTCAATGGTTCTTTTTTCTTGTGGATTATTCTCGTTATCTCTACTTATATCAAGTTCTTTTATGTTTTTCATGATACGCATTATGCCAACTATCTCGTCTCTGAGATGGGAACCTATTGGAATACGGCTGTTCAAAGTTTTTACCGTGGTGACTTTGACGTTAGTCAGTGGAATACTCGATCCCCATTCGCTCACATGGTGCTGGCTTGGATGTTCAAGATTATATATCTCTTGGGGCTCTATACGTACAAGCTGAAAATTATCCTAGGCATCAACATCTTCCTCTCGACCCTAAGCGTTTGGTTTGTCTATTTGATCGCACGCTACCTCTACCCTTCTGGCGCGTTTGCTCTTTTAGCGGCTTTTGTATATGCTTTCTTTTTTCCTCTCATCTATTTCAATGCTTTTATTCTTAGTTGCAATCCATCCGTGTTTCTTTTGATGCTTTCAATCGTCATGGTGCTGTATCGCCATGATGATCGCTATTTGTATCTTTTTGTCATTGGGCTCACCCTGGCTTCCGCTGTTGCCATTGAGCCAAAACTTCTCTTAACGGCCGTGCCGCTGTTTCTGTATATACTCTTTCGCAATAAATTTTCCAGACACAATATAGCAAGGGCTGCAATGTTTGCTCTAGGCTACTTTCTGCTCCTTTTTCTTGTTGCAGCAGAAAACAATACTATCTCTGTCGGCAAGGTCAAAGGCCTCTCTGCTCGTAATGGTTTTGACTATTACATGGCATCCTGCCGAAAACATCTTGTTCGCTCCCAAACAGAAGAGGGTGCCTACTTTACTGAAGCCGCCCAAGAGGCATCTCGCCCTAAACCTGCAAATGAGACATTCAGTGTTTCGGATCACAATCAAGAATTTTTCTACAAAAAGGCGACTGAGTGTCTCAAGCAACATCCGTTTACACTGCAGGAGCGTTTCTCCAAGTTTCGTCTTCTCTACTTTGACACCATGTTTCCCGTCATGCTGGATGCAAAATACGCCAAGGAGTGGTTGCCGATCTTTAGTCGTATCGTATTGTGGATGACAAGCATACTTCTGCTGCTTCCATTCCTGTTTATGGACAGACGCATACCAAAATCTGCACTTTTCTTGCTGGTGGGTACTGTTCTCTCACAATTAATCTTTCTTTATTTTTTCAATATTGAACAGCGAGATTTATATGGATTTTTCTTTGTGATAACTTTACTGAGTCTTTTGACTCTTTTTTCACTCATTCAGAATATCAAGCGTATTTGGTTGCGCTTGCTGCCTTATATTACAATACTGGGAGGGGTGTTGCTGGTTTTATATCAGTAACACCTAGAAAAACTACCATTCAAAATATGTTTTTGCTTTGGAGATATCTGAATAAGTGTAGTGTTCTTCTCCATGCTTTGTCTGGATACTGATTCCCTGATCATTGGCTTCGATCAAAGTGCCTTTGAGACGATCCTGTCCAGGAACGCTTAGTTTTATTTTTTCACCAATAGACTGTCTAAAATGCGTAGGCTTGATCAGTTTACGCTCGATACCTGGCGAACTAACTTCAAGAAAGTATTTCCCACCAAGAGGAGGATACACGTCGAGAAACGGTGAGAGTTCACGGGAGATGTCAGCACACAGGTCAAGCGTAACTCCTTCTGGATGAGTTACAAAAACACGATAAACTGTCTGCCCTCCCTCTGTAGCCGTCTGTGTATCATAAAATTCTGCGCCATTAGCGCGGACGATTTGTGCAATTTTCTCATCGATATTCATGATGGATCCTCTGTCTTGTTTGTCGCGATTTTTGCAAAAAGTTTTTCCATGCGATCAATCCGCTCCAGCTGGTCGTCAAACTCAAAGGTGAACTTGGGTGCACGATACCAACCCTCTGTGTCACGAATATAGGTACTTAAATGACTTCGAACGAGGCGGAGTTGTTTGAGGGCTTCTGATTGTTCTTTTGTATCGAGCCCTGCGGGGTCGAGAAAAATACGGGCATCGTAGCGACCGCGTGAACAGACGACGTCCGTGACACTCAAGCGACTGATCCGTGGATCATCGAGCGTCCCGAAGGCTTCAGGTAGTGTTTCTTTGAGGACAGACTCTGTGCGTTTGAGTTTGATGGCTTCTGGGGTCATAGACTCGCTTGTTCCTCGACTTCTTTAAACGTCTCAAATACATCACCGACCTTGAGGTCATTGAAGTTCTCAAGCATGATACCGCACTCGAAGCCTTTTTTGACCTCTTTGGCGTCATCATTGAAACGCTTTAGGGAACTGATAGTGCTCGTATAGATAACGACGCCATCACGGATAAGGCGAGCGCTGGCTCCACGTGTCATGGTGCCGTCCGTAACCATGGATCCGGCAATGGTGCCAACTTTGGCTACGGTGAAGGTTTCACGCACTTCTGCTTGACCTGTCACCTCTTCACTGACAACCGGACTCATGAGACCACCGAGAAGTGCCTTGACATCGTCGAGCAAATCGTAAATAATAGAGTAGGCCTTGATCTCAACGCCAAGGTCTTTGGCCTTGGTTTTGACGGCACCGGTTGGGCGAACATTGAATCCGACGATGATAGCATTTTCACTCGCATCTGCTAGCGTCACGTCACTTTCTGTGATTCCGCCTACGCCTTCATGAATGACTTCAACTTTGACTTCGTCATTTTTAAGCTCTGCCAGTGCTCCCTTGATCGCCTCAAGCGACCCTTGGACGTCTGCTTTGACAATGAGTGGCAACTTCTTCACTTGACCTTCAGCGATCAGAGAGCCCAGTTCTTCAATGGAGACCTTCGTGGACTTAGAAAGGACTTTGGTGCGCGCCAGTTCTTTACGTTTGTCGGCAATCTCTTTAGCAGCCTTTTCATTCTCCATTACAACGAGAACTTCTCCGGCTTCAGGAACTTCTTGGAGGCCAACCACCGCTGCTGGAGTACTAGGACCAATCGACTTGGTGCGTGTACCATCATCCAGAATCATGGTGCGCACCCGCCCATAGGTTGTACCGACAAGTATGTTGTCTCCGACATTTAGGGTTCCATTTTTGACAATAATATTGGCAACCGATCCAAAGCCTTTTTCGACTGAACTCTCAACGACGATCGCTTTGGCGGCACGTGTGGCGTCGGCTTCAAGCTCCATCACTTCTGACTGCAACAAGATCGTCTCGAGCAGATCATCAATTCCTAGCCCCGTGTGAGCTGAAACAGGGATAAATTCATACTCTCCACCCCAGTCAACCGAAAGAATGCCCATCTCAGCCAACTGAGATTTGACATTATCCGGATTGGCAGCTTCTTTGTCCATTTTGTTGATCGCAAAGATCATGGGGACATCAGCAGCCTTGGCATGAGAAATCGACTCTTTGGTCTGTGGCATCACGCCGTCATCGGCAGCAACCACAATGATCGCAATATCTGTTGCCATAGCACCACGCGCACGCATCTCAGTAAAGGCCGAGTGGCCTGGCGTATCGACAAAAGTGATTTTCTGGCCATTCTTTTCAACCTGATAGGCTCCAACATGCTGCGTGATCCCACCTGCCTCTCTGGCGGCAACTTTTGTCGAACGAATTTTATCCAAGAGTGATGTCTTACCATGGTCAACATGACCCATGATCGTAATAACCGGCGGTCGTACTTCGGAATTTTCGTCTTCCACTTCATCATAACTAGCAACATAATCCAGCGCATCAAGGGGATTGATTGTTTCAACCTCCACCTCAAACTCATCGGCAAGAATTTCAATAGAATCTTTATCTAAAAAATCGTTTTTTGTTACCATGGTGCCAAGGGCAAAAAGAACCTTGACTACCTCACCAACACTCTTACCAACTTTTTCGGCAAATTCATAGACGCGTACGTCTTCAGGGATTTTGACCACGCTGACCTTTTCTTCTGTTTCAGTTTTAACATAACGCTTGCGTTTGCCTCCGCGGCGAATCGAACGACGCTGCTGCGGCTGAAAACGGCGAGCCCCGGCAGACATGTTGCCTTGTTGTTGTTCGCGTTTTTTCGCTTCGGCACGACGTCGCTCTTCTTGACGCTTCATCTCTTCATAAATATTTTTATCGGAAAAATCCAACAAAACAACTTCTTCTTCCTCGTACAGCTCCACGCTGGCACCCAGACCGCGTTCACTCATGATTTCGAGTTTTTCACCTGTTGTCTTGGCTTCAACGGGGCGTTTGGACTTTTTCTTCTTTAGGCTGGGAGCTGGAGCATTACCCATTGACATCATTTTGGCTGCACGGGCCGCGGGTGTGGGCTTGGCTTTTTTCACAATTGTGATGCCGCCACGGCCAATAGGGCGACGTGCACGGCGTGGCTTGTCGGTCGTATCGTCTTCTGTGTCTCCTGCTGGTGTTTTAGGTGTGGCCGTCACGCCTGCAGGCATGACAGGAGGAGTCGGCTCAGCTTTTGAGACTGTCTCTTCTTCGACTATTGCCTCCGTCTCGGTGGCCGTTATCTCTTCTGTCTGAGATTTTGCTTCTGGAGTCAAAGGGCCATCTGTCTCTGGTGCAGATTCCTCCAATGCTGGTGCTTTTTCTTCATGGGGATCGGCAGCTTCTTTGGGCACTTCGTTGCTAGGCTCTTCCTGCTTGGGCTTTGCCTTTTTTGTTATCGTAATGCCGGACTTTGCCGCCGGCTTCTTGTAACCTGCTGGAATGGTGCCACTCAAGGCATATTCCATCAATACTTCGGCTTGGTCAAAGGAGATTGAACTACCCGCTACTTTTACATCAAAGCCCAGCTCTTTGGCTTTGGCAATTGCTTCATTGTTGGACACGCCTGCTTCGGCGGCAATCTCTTGGATCTTAATTTTCCCCATGGGTGATAAACTCCTTTAGTATGGTGAGCAATGGGTCACGTTCTACGCCTAGTCGCTTGGCCACATTGCGTATTCGCTTGGTGTCAGCAGCACAAGACAGGCAGAGATAAAAGCTCCGACCCGTCCCTGAATAGGATACTGCATGTTTCTCTCGCAACTGTAGACGGATCAAATCGTTTTGGGATTCTCGTGTGCGACAGGAGATACACATGCGCGTGGGGCTCTTTTTTTGCATCGTCATTATACCAAAAAGAGATTAACTCTTGACGGTGACCCCGTGATTATCAAGCGAATGAACCCACACACGATAGTAAGGAAAGCGTGCGGACAACGCTTGAGCAATTGACTCGGCATCGTCTTCGTAGCACAAGGAGAAGAAGCTCGATCCACTTCCAGAAAGTGTACTCATCAATGCGCCGTTTGCCAAGGCTATTTTTTGAACCTCGAAGAGATCTGGCATCATTTTCATCCTACGGTCCTGATGGATCTTGTCTTTGGAGGCAATGCGGAGCTGATCCCATGATTCACTCATGAACAGTGCCGTCATGTATGCAGCACGCGAAAGTGAGTAGATCATCTCCTCCTTGGGGTAGACCTTGGGAAGCACGTGTCGGGAACGGTTTGTCGAAATCGTCCGGTCAGGAACCACAAGCACAGCACGAAGGTAGGCAGGCATGCGACGCTTTTTGCTAAAAACCCGATCTCCCTCGAGACAGGCGACGTTAAATCCCCCCATTACCGCTGGCGTGATGTTGTCCGGATGGTGCTCGAATTTGAGTGCCTGATTGAGGATTTCTCGTTTGTTGTATTTGGCGCCTGCCATCGCATATGCCGCAGTAATTGCCGCGACAATGACTGCCGAAGAGCTTCCCATGCCGCGCGAAATAGGAATACGATTGGTAAATTCAAAACGAAACGTATTGTGCTTGCCGCTGAGGCGCCTATAGTGCTTGTTGAAAATATTCAAAAAAAGAGTATTTTTTTTGATACGCGTATGTTCTGCGCCCTCCCCTTGGGTCGAGAGGCTCAAAAATTTTGAAGGCTTGATGAGAATCTCATTACGGAGATCAATCGCCAAACCCAGCGTATCAAAGCCAGGGCCAAGATTGGCACTGGTGGCGGGTACACTGATTAGCACGGGCTACCTTTGAACGGCAGGAAGAATATACAACGGGGTGTTCTCTGGCTCGAGCTCCAAAGTGCCAAGATAATCAGGCAACCCAAATTCCTGCGTGACGTATTCGTCAAATTTTTTTGTTATTATAGTCTCTTTTTCTTTGACGAAGTACAGGTGACCCATTGCTCGGATTGGGCGGTTGTCGTTGAGGGAAAATGCGCTGCAGCCCGCAAAAGGGATACCATGCAAAACCTCCAAGGTCGCCAAGGCGATATACGTCAGTTTAATCGCCATATAGCTCCCAGGGCCACTTGCGTAAATGATCTGGCTGATCGGATACTTTTCTACAAGTTTCTCGAGCTCCCCCAGCAGCACATCGGATGCTTTCCCGTCAAGATAATGTGTGCACAATAGCGCTTTTTCTCGATAACATCCAATCTGCATCGGGACGGCAATGGAATTTATAACGAGTGTCATATCTGCAGCTTTTGCTTGGCGTTCGCCATGATCTTGTCGGCTTTTTCAAATACTTGGTCGATATTTTCATGGATCCAGTTCTGCTTCATCCAATCCATCGGCCACACTTCAATCCCGTGCACCAGAACTCCAAAGTGAAGATGATCTCCGAGTGCCAAGCCTGTTTTGCCTGTGCGGGCAATCATTTGTCCCGCGGTTACCTTGTCCCCATCATGTACCAAAATTTGCGAACAATGACCGTACAGGGTCGCCAAGCCAAAACCATGATCAATCAACGGCATATTGCCATAAATACCATTCTTGGCCGCATGCCGCACCGTGCCAGAGTTTGATGCAATGATTGGGGCATGACGCACACTGGCCAAATCATATCCCACATGGTAGGAATGAGAGATTTCTTTTTTGGGATTGTCATAATAATAGTGGCGCTCATCTCCAAATTCTGCGACGAGCTTGGCTGATTTAAGTGGATAAAACGGGTGCACTTTCCATCGTGTGATCGTTTTTTTGTTCCCTACAGAAGCCAGTTTATGTATCTTTTTTTCATTATCAAGACGCATGGTTTCATTGACGGCACGGAAACGATCTAGCGGAGCCTTGATATGGGCAAATCTCGGATCCGTTTTCGCCACGTAAGTGATTCGACCGTTTATAAAATGGTCACTAGCATGAATCCAAGAGACCTTGAAAGGTTTGTAAACAACAGGAAAGCCAAATTTTTTGACCGTCTTGTTGCCGGCATAATCCAACGCAACCACTGCTGCATTGAGCTGCTTCTGTCGAAATGGCCAAGCGATCAGGGTCGCATAATAAGGTTTGCGACGATACACTTGCGGTACAAATTTCCGGCCACCGGCCACCACATAGACATTTTTGAGATTCACATCCTTGACTTTGAAGATCACCAGGGCACTTCCGCCTTGTGCCATGGTGGTACTTTTGGCCAAGAGCTTCACCATGGGCGGCAGTGTATCGGCCTCAATCTGCACCGATGTTATGGTGCTGCTGCCAAGGAAGCGGTGGATCACGCTGGTATCTTTCACCTGAATCACCAATCGCCATGCTCCCTGCGCTATCTTTTTTTCTACACCTTTTGGCATACGCAGAATAATCTCTGAACGGCGCAAGGGGATCATAAACATATTGGAGACAATGGGTATAGTCTCTTGCCCATTGGTTAGAATTACCCGATACTCCTGCAGTCCTCGGTTGTCTTTCAAGATTACCTTGATTGGAATTTCCTGACTCCAAAATGCTGACTTGGGGGCTATGATTTCAGGTGGTATGCGCTCAAATTGAGGAAGATACTTTGTCGCACCCCACACTGCCCCAGCCACAACAAGAAGTATCAAAACCAACCATGGCCACACACGCTTGCGTCGTCGAGGTCGGTAACGATTATAACGTCTCATCAAAAAATCCTCTCTCATCTATATGATCAAGCAGCCTATTTATCAGCATCTCAGGAGTCTGTCCGGTCACTTCAAATCCAGCTGCAAGACGATGCCCTCCTCCGCCAAAATGTTCTGCAAGTTCTGCTACGCTGTGCTGCTTACTTCGCAACGAAACCTTTACGTCGTTTGTGCGCTCAACAAGCAGTATCGCCAGCTCGACCGTCACAAGCGACAAAGCGTAATCTACGATCCCATTCATATCGGACTGCTTGGCCCCTGACTCTGCACAATCATCCTGATAAATGACCATGACGCCCACGCGCGCATCCCTGGACAAATCAAGAGAGTCAATGGCCCTGGCAAGTATGCGAAGGGAAGCCAAGGATCGGCGCTGATGCATGTGTTGCGCGATCCATGGAACATCCGCCCCAAGAGCCCCCAAGGCATGTGCCACCTCAAAAACACTCCCGTGCATGTTATGAGTTGTGAAGTTGCGCGTGTCAGATGCCAGTGCCACATACAATGCTGTCGCACTCTGCTTTGATAAAGGGTGCTGCAAGGCCGACAAAAGCTGGTAAGCCACTTCGGAACTCGATACTGCATCGGGATCTACAATATTGAGCATTCCGTATTGTGTGTTGGTCAGATGGTGATCAAAATTGACAATGCTTCGACCACTTAAGTCAAACCCGAGACGATCCAAAGAGCCACTGTCGCAGGCAACAATCAGTGAATCGCTGTAGTCCATCTTGGATTTTATCGCAGAAAATCCGTCGAGAAAGTCCAAATATTTTGGGACGTAGGGATCACTATTGGCAATCTCCACCCGTATGCCCTGCTCTTTGAGCCACCAATAAAGACCCAGAGATGTTCCGATGGCGTCGGCATCAGGGTTGACGTGAGAAAGAATTGTCACGCCGTGGTGTGCTTCAACCAGCTGCCAAAATGCCTCTGCAAGTTTTGAATACGGCAATGCCATCCATCAGTCCTCTACTCGCATTGAAAGATCAATCCAATTGGCTTGATGAATGATGCTGCCTGAACTGATAGCATCTACACCTGTTTGAGCAATTTGCTTGATGGTCTTGAGTGTGACATTGCCACTGGCTTCGATCAAAACGTGAGGGTGGTGTGCCGTGCGCCAGGCAACGACTGCCCGTGTCTCCTCATGGCTCATATTGTCACACATGACAATGTCAGCGCCTGCCGCCATTGCCTTTTGTGCCATCATAAGCGTTTCACATTCTATCTCCACTTTCGTCGTAAAGGGAATCTTTTTGCGTACCGTTTTCATGTACTCGTCCAGATGATCGATGGTTGCCAAGTGCGTATCTTTGAGCATCAGGCAATCATCAAGGCCCATGCGGTGATTCAGTCCACCACCACAACGCACCGCGTATTTCTCAAAGTTACGCAGGAGTGGCCGTGTTTTACGTGTATCGAGCAACACCGCGTCGGTATCAGCAATCGCAGCCACATATTCTGCAGTCACGGTCGCTATCGAGCTAGCATGAAGTGCAATATCAAGCAGTGAACGCTCAAGTGCTAGCAGCGTATGCGAGTCCCCATGGATCTCAAGCAATCGATCTCCTCTAAGAAATGTCGCCCCATCCCTCGTGTGCCACGTCAGTTTCAGATCATACATGCGTGCTGCTGTTTCGATGTATTCCGCTCCACCAAACACACCATCACTCTTGGCGACAATGTATGCGTGTATCGGCTTGGCTGGTTCGATGCGTGCGTACAAGTCGCCTCGCCCGACATCTTCGGTGATCATTGCTTCGATAAATTGCTCTTTGTGCATGCCTGTTTGTGCCTTGTGTGTTAAACTTGAAACATTATAACATTTTTCGATTATTATCCCCAAATGTGCTGTGAAGAGTTTTGGGCCTGTTTTGTCTCTGCCTTGTATCTATCAGGAGAGTATTGGTATACTGCATTAATTCGGCAATGGCAAAGCATTTTGCTCAACCAATGTATCGTTAATTCAGGTAGTACAACATATGTTTTCACAGTACAAAGCATTCATGCTAAAACATGTCTCATTGAACTTTGCAGAATGGGGTACCATTCGATCCAAACTCAAGCTCAAACATTACCGACAAGGTGAGATCATTCATCACATTGGGGATGTTTGCACCCGACTTATGTTTATCAATAGCGGCTTGGCACGTGCTTTTATTATCGACGAACACGGCAAAGACAGCACATGGGCCATATACTTCAATGATGAGAACTCCCACATGACAAACCTATTTGTCGTGGACTACGAAAGTTTTCTCAATCAAAGAGAATCACCAATGGAAATCGTCGCACTAGAAGATTGCGAAGTAGTCGTCATGAATTACAATGACGTAGCATTCTTGTATGATCATACCAAGAAAGGCAACAGTTTCGGAAGACTAATGTCCGAGGCGGCTTATAGCTATCTTCACAATCTAAGCATTCAACGGCAAACGCAGACAGCCAAAGAGAGATTTGAACACTTTGTGCATGAAACACCCCACCTTTTGGACAAGGTTGCCCAGTACCATATCGCCACATTCCTTGGCATTACACCACAATATCTAAGTCGCCTCAAAAAAGAATACAAAAATCGTACATAGATGAATATATGTGAATGACACCCCCATCATTTCTCAGTATACTCCTCGCCAAAAAAAGGAGTTAAACATGAAAAAAATACTTGCAGGGGCAATTCTGGGCGCCACTACCATGTGGGCTGGTGATATAACCGTCGTGGTGACGAATGTCGCCAATCACAAGGGAAATGTCGCCATCGGTTTGTACAACAATGCAAAAACGTTTCCTAACACATCCAGATTCTACAAAGGCACACGCCTCAAGATCAGAGGGAAAAATGTAGTCTACACCTTCAAGCATATTCCCAAAGGTACGTATGCCGTATCAGTCATGCACGATGCCAACAACAACAAAAGGCTGGATAAGAACGTTTTCGGCGTACCCAAAGAGGGGTATGGCTTTAGCAACAATGTCCACCATGCCCTGAAGGCTGCATCATTTGGCGAGGCGAAATTTTCACTAAATTCTCATAAAAAAATAACCATTCGACTGCACTACTAAAGGCATGTATCGCAGAATGACCTCCAGATAATCATAAAACTTGGGGGCGGTGCGACGAAGAGATTATGGGATTGCCCTTGGGCTATCAGTGCTCTCGGGTTTACTGCTAGCAGTGTGACCTCCTAGCTCCAAAAAATGAGACTTATTTTAAAAAAATAGCTCATTTTTTGGAGGGGTGGTGTTTTGGACAGTTTGGGCAGGACAACACCTTAATCATATGTTTGTTTTGTGCAATTCTTTAAATACCCAAGATCGCAAGATTTTTTATAAAATTTTAGAGACTTATTTTTATCTACACTTGTTCCAATTCCCTTGCTGTATAAGTACCCAAGCCAACTGCAACCAACAGCTTCTTTAAGCTTACAAGCTTTTTTTGAAAGCGCTAACATTTTTTCTTCGTTATAAGATACGCCTTCTTTCTTATCAAAAATTAGTTTTGTCGCTTGGACACATGCTTGGCCGAAATTTAGATTACATGATTTTATATAATATGAATAGGCTAAAGGATATTTTTTACTCTGCTTATAACTGTAGGCTAAATTATGGCAAGTAACGCTTAGTCCTTTATCGCACTCCTGCTTAGCAAGCTGTATTGGTTCTTTAAGGTGACCTTGTTCTGCATACACTGCAGCTAAGTTGCTCGCTGAAAAGGTATCCTTTAAAAGAATACCTTTTTTAAAATAGGTTTCTGCCAGTGATAAATTTTTAGGTACGCCAATAGCCTGTAAATACTGAAGGCCCGCATTATCACAGGCAACACCATCATTTAGGTCACAACCTTTTACGTAGTAATCTGTTGCTAAGATTATATCTTTATCTGTACCTTCACCCGTCTTAAGGCTTTTTGCAACCATGCCACAAGACCAACCATCACCTAAGTGACA
>CAZCAZ010000019.1:0-17913 GCA_964496735.1 uncultured Nitratifractor sp.
ATCAGAACTTGATCCGATAATACCGTGCCGAGTATTGGCTCTTGAGCATGATGGCGCGGACTTCAGCTGGGATGGGGAGTTTGGCGATCTTGATGGGGTCACTGATGTGGATCTTGCGCTTGGTCTCTTTGAGGGTGGTGCGAGTGGTGTCCTTGTCACCGTGGAGGCGTTCGAGGACAGTATAGGCGCTTTTCTCTTCTTTGTCGTAGCGCATGATCTTGGGAACGAGAAAGAGGGTATTGGCCAGTTCGGACTTGACACGGCCAGAGATGTACTGGGCGATCTGCTGGTTTTGGGATTCGATTTTGACGATGCCGAGCACGACGATACTGATCAGAGTGACCGACACCAACACTTCGAGGATCGTAAATGCGCGCCGCATCAGAAAAATGTCCCCATAGAATCAAGCTGACTGCGGTAGTGTGTCCAGCGCTCCACCGCAGCATCCAACGCACCGAAGACTTCCACATCGCCAAAATAGCTCGGGACGAAATAAAATTTCTCATCGGACTCTAGAATCATTTGCGATGTGCTTCCATTGGGGTAGTAGTGAAAGCGCAGGCAGACTTTTTTGCCCTTGATGCGTCCAAAATCAATCTCTTGTGGATTGGCACTGTCGTCGAGAATGTATGCCTTGAGTGGCTTGAGCTGACTGGGGAGTTCGGTGGATTTTTTACTGGCCTTGAGAAAGCACTGACGGCAGTGATCCAGACAAACCAGCTCGGCATCGCTGCCGTGAAGGAGTTTGCCACCCTTTTTCAACTGGTGGATGCCTACCTTTTCTTGTTTTTTGGTGCCGAAATTCACGTTGCTGAAGATCGCCGAAGAGACCAGTGACGCAATCAAAATGACGACGATGAGTTCGATCAGGGAAAATCCTGATCGCAAAAGAGCTCGGAGGGGAGTAGTGCTAGCTATTTTTGGCATTTGGAGTAGCGCAAATCTGCTGATTCTGCTTCACCACCCTCCCGGCGGTCAGCTCCGAGGCTGATGAGTTCAAATTTGGTACCATCAAGCACGTATGCAAAGGGTGTCTTCCATGAATCCTTGGGGAGTTTTTCCAGATAGGGATTGGTGGAATAGTTGGGATACTTGTCGGCATCGGGGTTGGCCAGAAGTGCCTGCAGGCCTTCTTCGGTCGCGGGGTACACGCCGTTGTCGAGTTTGAACATTTTGAGTGCCTGTCCGATGCTGCTCATTTGTGAGCAGACCAAGTCGCGCTTGGCTTTTTCGCCCGCACCGATGAGGTTGGGGACAACAAAGGCCGCAAGAATACCGAGGATCAAGATCACGACGAGAAGTTCCAAGAGAGAAAACGCTTTTTTCATTGTGGGGATACCTTTAAAGGAAATTGACTATAATTAGCAAAATAGATTTTACTTGAATTGAGCTTTCAAATGGTTAAAACAATGCGCAACGGCGTGACCCTCTTCATCACTCTTTCGATCATAGCCTCCATGCTGGCATTGTTGGGTGTCGTGTTCAAATACCTTGAGACCGCACGCTCAGAAGCAGAGGTCAAAGCATCGCTTATCCAGGGCAATATCCTCTATGCGGATGTGCGAACAGCCATCCGCTCGCATCTAGGGAAGACCCCGAAAAACAGCACCTATACCACCCTCTACAATACCCCTTTGGCCATTGCTGCAGTCAACGGCGAGTTTGGCGCCATGATCCATTGTTCGCCCATCGCAGATCGTCCCAACATCGCTTGGCTCGGATACGATGGCAACCGTAACCACCAAGGCCACTTTGAGATCGCGGAAAAAATCTTTGACAAGCTTACCGATGATGCCAACCTCAAAAACCCCTCAGCTCTCCACCAAATGATTCTAGATGCCCTCAAGCAAAAAAAACAGAAACGATTTAATATACTAAGTAATATTAATAAAAAATCGGGTACAATAGCACTGCGTGAATTTCAGTCTATTTTGGATACATACCGCTTCAAAGAAGAGGATGAGCGGGTCTATACCGTCCCGTGGAAAACCTATTTTGCTTTTGGGGAGAACTTGGATCGCCTTGATTCCAACTTTATCCGCCCGGAAGTACTGGCTGTAGTTTTTGACATTGATTTGCGACTTATTCAAGGTCAAGATGGATTTGCTATGGGCGATTCGCTCAAGCAATTCCTCGCAGACAATGGCCTGGATCTTTCGCTGTATATGCAGAAACCTCCTCGAGAGATTTTTGCCAAAAAAATACCAATTGACGCTATGCAGTGCATGGTCAATTATGCTTTTCGTGATGGGCAGTATGCATTTCACTTTGATTACATTAAAAAAAGGGTTGTGAATTTTGAATTTTCTGGATACTAAAGCCCCACTGGTATTGTTGTATCGTGACATCGAGAAGCTGCCGGATGTTTCACGATATGATCTGATGCTCACACCCCAGTTTTATATCCTCAAGCGGGAAGATCTGCCAGTCAAATATGCCCATCAAGCCAAAAAACTGGCGCCATCGATTCTCGATGGCATGATGGGGGAAGGCTCCTCGACCTATGAAGTCTTCCGTGAAGGGGATCAATGGGCTTTTATCGCGTACGATCTTCAGGAGCTGAGCAGCTTTCTTGAAGCCAAAGGGAGCTCGATCGATCGGGTGCGCCGTATCTATTTTGCCGAACAAGCAAAAAAAGAGTTTGCGACACCGGTGGCTCTCAATGATCGTGAAGCATTGACCCTTGTCAATCATACGGCTACTATCGTACCAAGGCACCTGATGGACGAGAAGGATGCGTTGGCGTCTTTTGACGAAACATTTCGACCAGAAAAATCTTTTGATATCAAACATAATTTTAGCAGCTTTCTTGACGCCAAACTGGCCGCTGCGCTGGCAGCGGTTCTTGTCCTGCTCGGATTGACTTATTTTGCTGACGGGTATCGCTATCGCAAGGCCGTATCAGACGCTGAAGGCAATCTGGATACCTTGCTCGCAGCCAACCCTTCTCTGCAAGGAGCCTATGCCCGAAAATCCATCCATTCAAAATACAAGACGATGGACACAAAACAGCGACAGATACGAGATCAGATCAAAGGCGTCAGTCGCTTGATCGGCAAAGAAGTAAAAATAAAAAATCTTTCATTTGATACCAAGGGCTATCGTGTTGTGCTGAATATCCCTACCAAAGCCACGAAAGCTGCCTCGCTTAAGACTGTGGCAGAATCATACGGCCTAAAGCATGTCAAGATCGCATCAGGCATCCTGGACGCACAAGGAGCATTTAAATGATCCGAAAATACCAGAATGAACTCATGGTACTTATTGGTGTGCTGGTTCTAGTAGGTGGCATGTGGTACAGCTGGAGCATGGAGCAACGACTTGATACCTCTCTGGCTTTGAGTCGCTCGACCGCCCAAGAGATCACAGAGACCAAAGTACTCCAAAAGGTGTGGGGCAGCAAGGGGATCAGTAAGGGTATTTCAGCATTGCGTAGTGCGGTGCCTTCTGCAAAGGTCAAAAAATTTGACCAGAAAAAGACCAAACTTGATGTTAGCTTTGCCGATCTAAGCGGCCAAGAGCTCAATACGCTCTCGACCAAAATCGCTTCTTTGCCACTTCGCATAGAAGAGTTTGTGGTCACCCGTACGGGTACCCAATATGAATTAAGGTGTACGTGCGCATGGTAAAAAAAATACTACTGATGATTGTACTGCTTCCGTTTCTCGTTTTGGCGCTCTCGCCAAAAAAAGCGTTGCTTTATCAACTCGAAAAACAGTTGGAAACACGGGGAATCAAGCTTGCCGATGGTGCGGTAAGTACGCATCCTTTTGGCTTGTCTATTGACCACCCATCGGTGTATGTCAAGGGGATCAAAGTCGCCACCATTAAGCATGTATCTCTCTGGTCAGCTTTATTCTACACACGGGGAACGATTGACGGGGTCAAATTTGATGAGGCCATGGAGGCATATCTGCCGCCCAAACTGGCACACGTTTCGTTGGTGCATAGTGTGATCGAGCCGACGCATGTTCGCTTGGCCGTGACCGACAAAGCGTTTCCGGGGGATGGGGATGTTGATCTCAGAAAACGTGCTTTTAAAATGCGTTTCGTTACGCTCCCTAAAAATACACCCATTGCAAAGTATTTAAAACATGGCAAAGGAGGCTGGGTCTATGAACAACAATTTTGACTCTAAGCACCTTTGGTGGGTCGTCTGGATACTCGGTGCAATTCTGTTTGTCAAGATAGCATGGGTCGCCATCTCGTGGCTCATCCCTCTTCCAGTGACAGGCGTCACGCAGGAAAAGAATGAACTCAAGCATAGCCTGCATTATCGGTACCGACTCGCATCGGACAAGGCCGTCAAGGCACCCGTGCAGCAAAAGATCCAAAAAGCGGCCAAGCCAAGCGCCACACTTTCAGCCTATCATCTAGTGGGCATCTACAGCACATCGGATTTGGCACTGGTCACACTGATGAAGGGTGGAAAAAGCTTTATTCTCTCCAACAGAAAGAAAGGTGAAGAGGTGGCAGGGTATCACTTAAAAGATGCCAATGCCACTGCAGCGCGCTTTGAAAAAGATGACGAAATCACTGTGCTTCATCTCTATGAAAAAAAGCTACCGCCTTCTGCGATCCTTTCAAATCACCCTGTGCCTCCAATGCCTCCGATGCCAAAAGGGATCACAGGCAAGCCGGAGCGCTCGCTGATCGTCAACGATGGCGACAGCAGACAGATTGATCGATCGCTTATCAAAGAGTACACACAAAACCCAGAAAAGATTTGGAAAAACATCGGACTCCATGAGGTAAAAAGCAATGGAAAGTTAGATGGATTTAAGGTGCGGTTCGTCCGCAAGGGAAGCCCGTTTGAAAAGCTTGGTCTTGAGCGTGGCGACATCATCAAGGCGATCAATGGGGAACCGATCGTTGACTATGCTACTCCGATGCGGATGCTAAGGTCGGCCGATACAATCGACGATCTTTCGCTGACGATCGAGCGCAATCATGAAGAACAGGAGTTGAAATATGAAGTTAAATAAATTATGGGTATTGGTGGGAGCCATTATTGTGATGACTTTCAGTCTTCAGGCTGAAGAAACGGTCAACGTCAACATTCGCAATATGGGTGTCAAGGATTTTGTTCAGATGGTGGGGAAGATACTGAAGAAAAACGTCTTGATAAACGGCGACTTGAAGGGGAAGATAAACTTCATCGCCACCGAGCCGATCAAGAGCAGCTCACTGCTGTCGCTCTCCAACTCCATCCTTGCTTCCAAGGGCTATGCGATGATCGATAAAGGGGACTTCATGGAAGTCGTCAAAGCATCCGAGGCAGCCGGAATGGGTCTGGATGTCAGCGATGATGTTTCCGGCGGCACCATGAAGACAGTCCTGTTTCCTCTCAAGACGTCCAATGCGGCTGTCATTCGTGCCAAGATCCGTCCTCTTCTTCATAAAAACGCCAAAGTCGTTTCGTTCAAAAACAACAACGTCTTGGCTGTGACGGCCTACCCGCGTACGCTTCAGGCGATCAAAAAGCTAATTAATTCAATCGAAAACGCCGGACGAAAAGGTTCGACGATTATCCATCTCAAAAACGCTTCATCCAAGGATGTCTACACCAGCGCATCTGCCATGGCCAAAAAACTCTTTCCACAGACTGTAGCCAGTGAAAAAGTCGATATTTTCAAGGATGAAGCAACCAATTCACTTATCCTTGTCGGAAAAAAAGACAATGTAGATCGCATGATCACCTACGTGAAGGAACTGGACGTTCCAGGCCAAAGCGTGGATCAAAAAATGTACGTGATTCCACTTCAAAACTCCAACGTGGAAGAGATGGAGAAAATCCTCAGCAAGCTTGTCGCGCAGATGAACAGCATGAGCGCTGTGGGGGCCAAAAAAGGGAAAAAAGTCAAAAAGGCGATGGTGGTCGGAGACACAGAGCGTAATGCACTGATCGTATTGGCAACCGGAGACCAGATCGCGAATATTCGTCAAGTGGTACGCAAAATCGATGTGGAAAAGCCTCAAGTATATATTGTGGCAAAAATAGTAGAGATCAACGTGGGTAAAGCACAGAAACTTGGGATGGAATATGGAGACTCTATCGACGTTCCTTCGCGCCTCGCAAATGTCATCAAGCCATCAGGCCTTACCAAAATCCCTGGTGTGAAGGCATTGACAAAATTCTTGCCAACTGGAGTGGGTGCTCTGGGCAAGTTCTTCGCGCTCGGCGCCAAAATCAACATGCTCAAGACCAACGGGGCGGCTCAAATACTAAGTGAACCCTCTGTTCTATGTACGAACAATAAAAAATCCACGATTTATGTTGGTCAAGTGCGTTCGATCCTCACCAGTACTGCAGCAGGCGACAACAAAAATGACAACGCTCGCAACAGCTATTCTCGGGAGGATATCGGAATCACACTCGAAGTCAAGCCTCGCCTCTCAAGTAACAACAAAGTGGCACTCGAAGTGGTTGCCAACATCGAAGATATCGATCCGGGTGATTCGGTAGCAGCTGATCTTCCGACTACAACCAAGCGAAAGGTCAACACCAATGCGATCGTTAGCAATGGTCAGACGATCATATTGGGCGGGTTGATGAAAAACTCCAATGGTGAGAGCGTCAAAAAGATCCCATTCTTTGGCGATATTCCTATCATTGGAGGCCTGTTTCGCACAACCAGCAACGACACGCGCAAGATCAATGTCGTGATTTATCTCACGCCATACATTGTACGCAAAAGCTCCGATCTGGTACGACTCAAAGAATTCCTTGCACGTCTCAATAGTGTCCAAAAGCGCTACAACGAATTGCTGCTGAGACGACTGGGCAAAAAACCTGGTCAACATACTGTCCATAAACTCAGGGCGCCGAAATCATACCAGACAACCCCACGAGCACCTGCTCGTCAGGTGCACCATAATTCTGCCATGGATATTTTGAACGGACGCAGCAGCCATCAGCGTCAGACTATTGATGGAGAAGGGAATTACTGATGTTGCTTCCGCAGATCAATGATGTCGATCTCGATCCGATTGTTGATGAGTCGGTCGATCACAAACTGGCATTAAAGCATTCACTGCTCTTTTCCCGTGTCAAGGGAGCTGATACAGCCATCGTGCAAGAAGAGACACTTTCTGAAGCGTTAAATCACCTCTCGAAACTCGATGGAGATTTTTTGGTGCATATGACGGATCATGAAAGTTTTATGCGCTTGCGCAATAAGTTTCTTGAGATTCAGACAGGTAGTGCTTTTGATGAGATGGAAGCTGCTTCAGAAGAGTTGTTTGAGGCCGAATCAGACTTGCTGGAGTTTATTCAAAACTCTCAAGATTTGCTCGACTCGGAAGAGTCGGCTCCTATCATCAAGTTGGTCAATTCACTCTTTTTTCAGGCGATCAAGCGTGGGGCCAGTGATATTCACATCGAAGCCCATGAGCGTCGAGGAGAGGTGCGCTTTCGTGTCAACGGCGCATTAACAAAGCATCTCGATCTCGACAAAAACGTCACAACACTCGTCGTCAACCGTATCAAGGTCATATCCGGACTGGATATCTCTGAAAAGCGTGTCCCCCAAGATGGTCGTACACAGGTTACCATTTCTGGAAAAACGCTGGATATACGTGTGTCCGTATTGCCGACCTATTATGGCGAACGGATCGTAATGCGTATCTTGATGCAGAGTGAGAATATCCCCTCCCTAGCTGAACTAGGCTTTCGCGAGGAGCTCACTGAGGAGTTTTATAAACTTCTCAATCATTCGCACGGGATGATCCTTGTCACAGGGCCAACTGGATCCGGTAAGTCAACGACACTTCACTCCTTTTTGCAGCATCTTTCTTCTCCGGATAAAAATATCATTACCGTTGAAGATCCGGTGGAGTACAACAGCGAAGAGATCAGTCAGATACAAGTCAATGACAAAGTGGGCCTTACTTTCTCTGCCGGGTTACGATCCATTCTGCGACAGGACCCTGACGTGGTCATGGTCGGAGAGATTCGAGATACAGAAACAGCCAAGATAGCTGTACAAGCAGCGTTGACCGGTCACTTGATGCTCTCAACATTGCATACCAATGATTCGACATCTGCGCTCAGCCGATTGGTGGACATGGAGGTGGAGCCGTTCCTCCTCTCGTCGACATTATTGGGGGTATTGGCGCAGCGGCTAACACGGAAACTGTGTCCTGAATGCAAGAAACGAACGTTTCTCTCTCCACGTGTGACACATGAGCTGGATGTCCCTTATTCGGGCAGCTATTTCAAGGCCGTAGGCTGCCCTGTATGTGACTTTACGGGGTACAAAGGGCGTCAGGCCGTGGGTGAGTTGTTTATCCTCAATGACAAAATCAAAGAGACCATGAAAGAGGGTGTCAACGATCATGAAGTACGAGAAATCATGCGCAAGGCCGGTATGCGCACCATCGCCGATGAACTCAAGCAAATGCTCATAGATGGCGAAATCAGTTACGATGAAGCGATACGTGTCGGGCTTATGGATAGCTAACATGCGTCAACGCCGCGGCTTTACTTTGCTGGAGATGCTCATCTCTACTGTGCTGCTCTCTTTGGTGATGTTGGGACTCTACGGAGCGCTCAACATGCAACAACGTTCTACCAAACATCTTTTTGGTTTTTTGACCAAAGCACTGGACTCAGACCGAGGCGTACTCGTACTTTATCGAGATATATTTCAAAGCGACGGAAATATCACGATAAAAAATGGTGAATTTGACCGTCTGTGTCTTCAAAATACCAGTCACTCACTTCATGGCCTCTCTTCGGCTACTGTATGCTGGATCGTAGACAAGGAAGACCATGCTCTCTTGCGGATCGAAGGGAACGGCTACCGGCTGCCGCTCCGTTATAGCGATGGTGTCGAGATCGACAAAGTGTTGGCACCGGTTGCACTCTTTGATGTGCAATGGGACAAAAAAAATCTTCTCGTTGGTGTACAACAAGTGGGTCATGATCCTTATGTCTTCGTGGTACAAGGCGTTGAGCCTCCCCCGAAGCCACCGAAAAAAAAGAAAAAGAAACCAAAGCGTAAACCCAAAAAAACCAAAACCAAAAAAGCCAAACCAAGAACCTCGCCCCCTGGAGAGGAAGCACCGGAAGCCTAATTGAAAAGGATAGCACGATGAAAGATATTTATGAAAAGGCCGGATTGTTTTATCTCGGAAAAGATGTGGATCGTGAGACATTTGAGCCTAGCGATGTGTTGACGCTGCTCAAAAACAAAAATTTCACGACGCATGCGGCGATCATCGGAATGACGGGTAGCGGCAAGACGGGACTAGGGATCGGCATCATCGAAGAAGCCGCTATTGACAATATCCCTGCTATCGTCATTGATCCCAAGGGGGACATGGGGGATCTTTGCTTGACGGATCCTACTTTTTCGGCAGAGCATTTTGAACCATGGGTGCTAGATGAAGCAGAGGCCAAAGGGGAGAATCCAGCCGCTTATGCCGCCAAAACAGCTGCCTTTTGGAAAGAGGGAATCGAAAGCTGGGGCCAGGATAGTGAACGAGTGGCACGATTTGCCGCAGTGGAGAAGACGATTTACACCCCCGGCTCCACAGCTGGAATCCCGGTCAATCTCATGGGGTCTCTGGATGTTCCTCCTGCGCGTATTATGGATGATGCAGACAATTTTAGTTCGTACCTAAAAAGTACAGTTACAGGACTGCTTTCGCTGCTTGGAATTGTCGCCGATCCATTGGACTCCAAGGAGTATATTCTTCTGGCACAAATTGTTACCAAAAGCTGGCAGAATGGCCGAGCACTGAGTATCGCTGATCTAGTTGCTTCTATCATTCAGCCATCTTTTGAGACGATTGGCGTCCTCTCTTTGGAGAGTTTTTATCCCCAAAGCGAACGATTCAAGTTTGCCACCCGATTCAATGCAGTAATCGCCTCACCCAACTTTGCCAGTTGGCTGGCCGGAGAGAGTCTCGATATTGATAAGCTTCTGTATGACGGCGACGGAAAAGCGAAGATTGCGATCTTTTCTATCGCGCATCTCAATGACGATGAACGGATGTTCTTTGTCACTCTTCTGCTCAACCGATACGTGGCATGGATGCGTCTCCAAAGCGGCTCCAATCGCCTGCGAACACTGCTGTATATGGATGAGATATACGGCTTTTTCCCTCCAGTCAAGAATCCTCCATCCAAAGAGCCGATGATCACCTTGCTCAAGCAAGCACGGGCTTACGGGGTTGGCATTGTACTGAGCACACAAAATCCGGTGGATTTGGACTACAAGGGGCTTTCCAATATCGGGACATGGTGCATCGGCCGTCTTCAAACGACGCAAGATATCGATCGAGTGATTGACGGTCTCGGCGGAAAAATTGATGCTTCATTTGACAAAAAAGAGATTGCCGGTCTGTTGTCAAACTTGCGCAAGCGTACTTTCTTTCTCAAAAGTGCCCACCTTGAAGACATACGGCTATTTGGTACCCGCTGGGTGATGAGTTACCTCAAGGGGCCTTTGAAAAAAGAGGAGATATCGACCCTGATGGCACATCGAAAATCGACCATGGCTCCTGCATCACAATCCGCTTCTACCGTCTCACCGGATGCTGAGTATGGGCGTCTGTCCGATGTAGACAAAAGCATCCCGCAGTATTTTGAGCCTGATGCCAGTGAAACCTATCGCTATATGCCGTCACTTGAGGCTGAGGTAAGTGTTGGGTTTCACAATGCTGCCAAGGGGATCGATGAGCGCCGGGAAAAAATATGCCGAATGGATCTGAGTGATGGAGCGATTGACTGGGATGCTATGGTGTGCGATGCTGATCCTTTTGATGCACTGCCGACCCAAGCTCCGACGGATGCTCGCTTTGCTCCTGTCTCTGATGCTGTAGGCCACGACAAGGGGCTAAAGCAGACCACTCGTGCCTTGCGGGACTATCTGTATGCCAATGAACGCCTCGAGCTTTACCGCTGCCGTAAGCCACGTTTGGAGTCGGAGCCGACTGAAAGCAGGGAAGCCTTTAGCGTACGACTCCGAGATATTTTGGATGAAGCAAAAGACGCTGCACTTGAGAAGCTTCAGGAGCGCTATGGCAAAAAAGAGCAACGCCTACTCGAGCAACGCTCCCGTGCAGAAGCACGCGTTGCCAAGGAAGAGGCCGATGCTAACAGCTCGCTACTCGATGTGGGCATCTCGGTCCTAGGAGCTCTTTTTGGCCGCAAAAGTGTCACCAGTATCGGACGAGCAATCAACAAAGGCTCGCGTGCCTACAAAGAGCGCGGCCAACTCTCCCGTGCTCAGGAGCGTGTCGCTGAGTTTGACGACAAACTGGCTGATCTCGAGATCGAACTTGAAGAGAAGATTGACGAGATTTCTGAGCAATATGCACTGGAAAATCACCCCATCGAGTCGTTTTCGATCAAAGCAAAAAAGAGTGATATTTCGATCGAAAATATTGCAATCGTCTGGCGAGTTTAGCTGTCGTCTGACGCGGAGCCCAACTCCGCAAACAGCATACCGGCGATGATCAACCCTCCGCCGACCCATTGCATCATGCCCAATACCTCCCCTCCATAGACATATCCAAAAATGGCTGCACTTAGCGGCTCCATCGTGAAGATCAGAGCTGTGCGGCTTGGGGTGGTGTAGCGCTGCATGCTGGTCTGTACCCAAAAAGCAAAAATCGTAGCGAAGATCACGGTGGCAACCAGTCCAACAACAAAGGAAGGCGAGAAGGCAGACGGCATCAAAGTATGATTGGTAGAGAGCCCAAATAATATCGATCCAAGTCCCATCGTCCCAAACTGGAAGGCAACCAAAAGTGGAACATCATAGCGTCGCGAGAAGCGATCGGTATAGAGGACATGCAGCGCAAAAAGGATGGCGCAGACAAAGGTGTAAGCCTCGCCCCATCCCGCACGCAAAGCCCCCTGTGTGGCCAGGAGCCAGAGCCCGATCACTGCCACGATACTCCCGATCCATACTGAGCGGGCAATTCGCTGCCCAAAGATAAAAAAAGCAATCAAGGGCACCAGCACGACAAACAAACCCGTAATAAAAGCGACTGAGGAGGAGAGAGTGAGGGTAAGCCCAAAGGTCTGGAAAGCATAGGCACCGAAATTGAGGCCACCCAAAACCATCGCCGCGATCAGCGTAGATCGATCAAGCTGAGGCAAGCGGCGTACATGAATAAGCAGCATCAAGAGAAATGCCAGTCCGAACCTCCATGCCAAAAAGGTGTAAACAGGCACATCACGTATCGCATCTTGGACAAGAATAAAGGTCATCCCCCAGCTGATGGCGGCCAATAATAGTAGCATTTCCGCTTGGTAGGACTTGATGCGCATCATATCTCCAAAAAAATTGTATTTTAGTTTTAGTTTTAATGATAATTGTACTATCATTGTTCTTATGAAAGATACCCAAGCAATGATAGTAATGGAACATGTAGAGAAGTATTTTGGGGATTTTCATGCCCTAAAAGATATCAACTTTTCTGTACGACGTGGAGAGATAGTGGTCATTGCCGGCCCGAGCGGCAGCGGCAAATCAACTTTGATCCGATGCATGAACCGTCTCGAAGAGATCGACAGCGGTCATATTGAAGTAGAAGGGCAAGATCTTTATGCCCGAAAAGGCAATGTCAACCAAGTGCGATCCCGTGTCGGTATGGTGTTTCAACACTTCAATCTATTTCCTCATTTGACGATCTTGGAAAATGTAACCATTGGCCAAACCAAAGTCAAAGGAGAGAGCAAGCCTATCGCGACTCAGCGAGCACAAGAGTTACTAGAAAAGGTCGGATTGAGCCACAAAGCAGATGAATACCCCAATGCCCTGAGCGGTGGGCAAAAACAGCGGGTTGCCATCGCGCGAACCTTGGCGATGGAGCCGAGTATTATCCTCTTTGATGAGCCCACATCGGCTCTCGATCCGGAAATGATCGGAGGAGTGCTTGAAGTAATGAAGCGACTGGCAGGTGAAAACTACACGATCGTAGTCGTCACGCACGAAATGGGCTTTGCCAAAGAAGTAAGTGATCGGGTGGTATTTATGGACGAAGGGGAAATCATCGAAGAGGATGACCCTGAGACCTTTTTTACGAACCCATCGAGCGATCGTGCCAAACTCTTCCTAAAAGAGATTTTGACACATTAACGGGAGCAAAACCCATCTTAAAACAAAGGAGACAAAGATGAAAAAAACACTACTAATGGCGCTGGCACTGGCCTTCGCTTGGACTGCTGGCTGGAGCGAGGATATCAACCTCTGGAAAAAATCAACCCTCAATGCGATCATCACCAAAGGGGAGTTGCGTGTCGGACTGGAGCCGGGCTATATGCCTTTTGAGATGAAGGACAAAAAAGGAAATATCATCGGATTTGATGTGGATATTGCCCGCGATATGGCCAAAAAAATGGGCGTTAAGCTCAAGCTGGTACCTACAGCATGGGACGGGATCATTCCTGCATTGTTGACGGACAAATTTGACATCCTTATGTCGGGAATGACTGTGACTCAGAAGCGTAACCTCAAAGTCAACTTCGCTCACTCCTACATCAGTGTCGGGCAGACCATGATGATCCGAAAAGCCCTCGGCGACAAGATCAAGAAAGCAGCGGACCTTGACAAGCCGGAGTACACCATTGTCACTAAGCTCGGTGTTACCGGAGAGATCGCGGCACGAAAGATGTTCAAAAAGGCCAAGATCCGCACCTTTGAGACTGAAGCCGATGCTGCACAGGAAGTGCTCAACGGCAAAGCCGACGGGATGATATATGATAAGCCCTACAATGCGATTTTCATGCAGCAAAAAGGACAAGGCAAGCTGATCCACCTCGACGAGGATTTGACTTTTGAGCCACTTGGATGGGCTGTCCGTAAAGGCGATCCAGACTTCTTGAACTGGCTGGACAACTACCTCAATCAGATCGAAAACGACGGCACGTATGATAAGATCTACGGCAAGTGGTTTGAGTCGGATACATGGCTGGAGCGTGTGCAGTAAGCATGAGCCGAAAACACACACCGTTTTTGCAAAATCGGGCGGTCGGTCATCTGATCGCACTGCTCATTTTTGCCGGACTGGGCATGGCGCTCTACAGTGCCGCTTCCAAGATGAACTACATCTGGAAGTGGAACTCCGTCCCTAAATATTTTGCTTACGAAAAAGAGACGACGATTGACGCACCTTTTGACGGCATCATATCTATAGACGGACACACCGTGACCATCAAAGGTGCACAAGAGAGCAAGCAATACGATATCACCGGATTTGACAAACTCAAGTATGAAAACGGAGAGAAGATCTACGAGGGGGATACCCTTGGAGGCAAAAAAGTCTGGACAGCCGGACCGCTCACAAATGGCTTGATTACGACCCTCAAGATCTCTGCACTGGCGGCACTGCTTTCATTGATCCTGGGAACACTGCTTGCTTTTATGAAGCTTTCGCGGTATCAGTTCTTCAAGGACATAGCGACGGTATACATCACGGTCATACGTGGGACACCCCTGCTGGTGCAGATTTTTATTTTCTATTTTATCGTAGCAACGATTTTTGACATCCCGCGTTTTTATGCTGGAGTGGCCTCGCTGGGGATTTTCTATGGAGCGTATCTTGCAGAAGTATTGCGCGGGGCGATACAGTCGATCGACACCGGTCAGTACGAGGCTGCCAAATCACTCGGCATGAATGGTTGGACTACAATGCGTTACATTATTATGCCTCAGGCACTCAAGCGTGCGTTGCCCTCTCTGGTGGGTGAAGTGATTGCTTTGGTAAAAGACAGCTCGCTTGTCTCGGTGATCTCCATTACGGACTTGACCAAGGTGGGTCGCGAAATTGTTGCCAATACCTTCAGTCCCTTTGAAACTTGGATCATCGTAGCGTTAATATATTTTGCGATTACGTTTAGCCTGTCGATCGTAGGCCATAGGATTGAAAAAAGAATGAGAGAACGGGGCGGATACTAGACAAGAGGAAGAGCATCTCTGTGCCAGAAACGACACAGAGATGCTAGAGAAACCTAAGAAGCAGGTCGCTCAAGAATATACTCAGCTGCGTTGAACTTGTAGGTCCAAGGTAGGCCGGCATTTTTCCAACCGTTTACGGTGCGCTTGTGTGTTTTTTTGTCTTTGTCGCCTTCAAAACCTTCGATGATTGTGTAGGCTTTGGTGTAACCAGCTTTGTTGAGTGCTGTAGCAGCAAAGGCACTTCGGTCACCAGAGCGGCAAATACAAATAACAGGATCGTTTTTTGTCAAGCCTTTAGCCGTACGTACTGCATCGATCTCTTCGACAAGCTTACTGTTTTTGTAGCTTACGAATTTTTTGTGTCCTTTTTTGGTCGTTTTCATTTTGGTGAAGTCAACGTATTTGAAGGGGACATTTTTGTCTTCGATGCCTGTGTGCCCAACAAAAAGAATTTCTTCAGGAGTTCGTACGTCGATAAAGAGAACTTTTTTTGGATCTTTCTGGATCATATCGTGCGCCTCTTTGGCGGTGAGATAAAGTCCTTGAGGCGTTTGTTTTGCCTTTTTTGTGGGCTTATCAGCAGCGTGAGCAGCCGTAAGAGCTAAACCGAGTGTCAAGAGCAGAGTGAGTGCTTTTTTGGTCATGTGATTCCTTTGGGTAATTTTCAACGTCATCATGAGTTGATGCGCTGAATTATAAAGAAATTCAACTTAATACCTTGGGTATTCTTTATATTTTTAAGAGTAAAATTCCAAACATTTATCGATGTGCATACCTTGGGTATTGCTATTGGTAACATCAATCTAACAAGGAGAATAAATGGAAAAAAAATATTGGAACCCCTACTTTAGTGGGGTGATTCTTGGGACGATGCTGTTTCTTACGTTTGCCATAGCCTCGCAAGGCTTTGGCGCGAGTGGAACCTTTTCGCGGCTGACGGCACAGTTTCTGGTCAATGGAGATCAAAGCTGGCTTCAAAATGCCTACGTAGCCAGCTATTTCAAACACAGCGACAACGCTTTGTTGAACTGGACTGTCTTGGAGACAATCGGCATCTTCTTTGGAGGGTTTGTTAGTGCGCTTTTGGCGGGACGTCTTTCGTTGCGTCCAGACAAAGCATCGGACTATCCGGCAGTCAAGCGTTTTTTCTGGGCTGTAATCGGTGGCATGATTGTAGCCGTGGCAACGCGTTTGGCCAGGGGTTGCACCAGCGGTCAAGGACTTGATGGTATGGCGACGTTTTCTGTCGGAGCATGGATCTTTATGTTTTCGACCTTTGCGGCGGGCTTGATCTTTTCTCCCTTTTTCCGCAAACAATGGGTTGGCTCAGATAAGGAGGAGGCATAATGGATTCTCTTTTGCTTCCGTTGTATAAAAATGGATTTCTTAGCCCCGAGGCCAACTTCTTTTTTGCGATTGTGATGGGCTTTGCCTTTGGTTTCGTTCTTGAGCGCAGTGGGTTTACGCGATCAAAACACATAGCTGACACATTTTATTTCCGTAATCTCGCGGTGCCCAAGATCATGGGAATGACCGTTATTACGACTACGACATGGTTTATTGTGTTTGCGTGGATGGGCTGGATTGATCTAGGTGCACTGTTTACGCCTGGTACCTATGTGTGGCCATATCTGGCCGGTGGACTGTTGTTTGGCTTGGGGATGGTGATGTCAGGCTATTGTCCCGGTACGGCTGTTGCGGGCTTGGGAACGGGCAAAAGCGATGCGTTCCTCTTTTTGGTTGGGGTGATTGTGGGGATGTTTGTCTATTTTGAGCTGTACCCTATGGTCGAGAGCTTTGCCAATTCGTCCAAGCTTGGTGTGTTGAAACTCCAAGATCTTTTTGGGGGCAATGAGTACACATCGTATATCCTGACGGTAGCACTTGAGGTGGGAATTATTCTCTTCTTGATGACAATTCAAAAAATAACCCATAATGGAGAAAAATAAATGAAAACAAATATCGCAGCGCCTGTAGGCGGATTGATCATATTGGCCGGCGCACTTGGCTTGGCGGCTTACACTGGATTGCAGGCTCCTGCATTGGCCAAGGCGCACGCAGCCAGCATAGAGACATACCTCTCCATGAGCGAGAAGGCATTGGCCAAAGGCAAGACAGCGGAAGCAGAAAAGCTTGTAAAAAAAGCACTCGCAGTTGACCCTAGCAGCAAAGCAGCATTTGCGGAGCTTAAAAAAATCACATTATCATCCTGCCCCAAAAGTACGACAGCGCCAAGCGCAAACACTTCCCAGCCTACCCCAGCCACAACAGCACCTGCCAAAACAGCAGAACCCGAAGCAGAGAGCGAAGACGAAATGGGCTGCATCTAATACATGAGGGCTTTTTGGCGCGCTACACATGTCGGTGTGCCATTGCTTATGCTGAGTATTTCTTTGCAGGGCAAGGCGATTGACCCAATCGTGGCGCAAGGAATTTCTCTGTTTCGTGCGAAGCATTTTCATCAGGCCTTTTCTTTGCTAAAAGCCCCCGCAGGGCAAGGCGATGCCCGTGCTCAATTTTATATCGGTTTGATTTACGATATGGGCAGCATGGATCTGATGGACAAAGAGAAGGCAGTGCAATGGTATCGCAAAGCAGCGAACCAAGGTCTGCCGGAAGCGCAGTATGATATGGGTGTCATGTGCTCCAAAGGAGAAGGGACACCAAAAAACCTTGACCAAGCGCGGATCTGGTATCTCAAAGCAGCAGAGCAAAACGATGCCAATGCTATGTACAATCTCGGTGTGATATACGAAAAAGGCTACGGCGTAACCCCAGACATTACTCAAGCACGTACATGGTATCTCAAGGCAATACAGCGCCATCACGCACGAGCAGCTTACAATATGGCTACGCTCTATTATCAAGGCAAGCATATCCCAAAAAATACACTCCAGGCATCTCGATATTTTCGTGAGGCAGCACAATACGGCCATACGAGCTCAAAGTAGTTTTTGGGATCTCTTTATGAGGTGGGCGCAGGCGTGGTACTGGACTC
>CAZCAZ010000020.1:0-16926 GCA_964496735.1 uncultured Nitratifractor sp.
CAACGAGTGCGAGAGTGTAGAGTATGGTTTTCATGGGTTCCCCTTTTCCTTTTGAAAAATCCTATCCTGAAATATCCAGACGCTTATAAGTCTGAATATATTTTCACCTCCTTGTCTGTCTAAATCATGCCGATTATTTTATAAGATAAATATAAATTTTTGTTAATACCTTGTCTTGAAAAACTTTAAATAGATAATTGTTTTAATAAATTTATCTAACTAGTAAATTATATAATAAATGGAAATATCTTTCTTGTTCTTTTTAAAAGATATTAATAATTATTATATAAATGCTTGATTTTTTACCATTGTGGGAAATAAATTTTATATACAGAGGGAGTGCAAAACAAATCAGGTATAATTCAATCCAAAACACTGTAAGGACTATACGTGCCCCTCCCGCTCATTGATGGTTTCCGCTCCATCGTCACCCAATCACGCCCGCTAATCGACACCCGTGCACCGGTGGAGTTTACCAAAGGTTCATTTCCTGATGCAGTAAATCTACCGCTTATGAACGACAAAGAACGAGAAGAGGTTGGAATCACATACAAGAAGCAGGGCAACGAAGCGGCTGTATCGCTGGGGCATCAGCTCATCAGCGGAGCAATCAGAGAAGCGCGGGTGCAGGCATGGATTGATTTCATCCGTACGCATCCCGATGCATATCTGTTTTGCTGGCGGGGTGGGCAGCGATCACAGATCGCGCAGCAGTGGATCAAGGAGGAAGGAATCACCATTCCACGCCTACGTGGAGGCTACAAAGCATTTCGAAACTACCTTATCGGCGAGAGCATCCGACTGGCCAAAGCCAAAGAGATCATCATCATTGGCGGGCGAACCGGATCAGGCAAAACACTGCTGCTTGAGAAGCTGGAGGGGGTGATCGATTTGGAAGGATTGGCGCACCATCGAGGTTCATCTTTTGGTCGCCATGCGACTCCCCAGCCAACACAAATCGGATTTGAAAATGCATTGGCATATGCGCAAATCCAGCACGATGCCGCTGGCCATCACCAGCTCATCATCGAAGATGAAAGCCGCAACGTCGGACAGTGCTATATCCCCCATGATGTGTTTGACACCTTTCAGCAAGGCAAAGTCATCCTCCTGGAAGCATCATTGGAAAAGCGCATCGAGATCACATACAACGAATACATTCTTACCGCTCAAGCCGACTATGAGCATCACCATGCCAAAGGAACCACTCCCTATACGTGGATCGAAGTCATGCGGCACAACTTCGACCGTATTCGCAAACGCCTCGGCTACGAAAACCATCAACGGCTTCTCATCCATCTCAATAGCGCTTGGGAGCATCAAGAGCACACCGGTGATCCTACTGAGCATCGTCGCTGGATTCGTGAACTTCTCGAACATTATTATGATCCAATGTACGACTATCAGATTGAACGCAAAAGAGATCGTATTGTCTTTCGTGGAGATGAGGAAGCCGTCATCGAATATCTCAGGAGGCAATAAGTGGATATTTACCTGATACTTTTTTTACTCATCGTTGGCATTGGCAGTGTCGCTGTATATGCTTTGTATCTCAAAGAAAAAAGTGACCATCTCCGTGCTGTAGAACATGGCATATGTCCAAAATGTCATCAAAAAACAATGGAACTTACTGATCAAAGAGGGGGAGGATGCGGCCCAAAGCTATTAAGCTTCGAGTGCAGTGCATGTGGGTACGAAAACAGTTTCAGCGTCGACAGTGGCTGCTCCATTTAAAGCAGGATTTGAAAATTAATTTCTCTTCGCAGCGTCTTTTTTTGGCGTGACATACATATTGATATAGCGCCCTTCTTGATGGGGATCTTTTTCAAGATTTCCGTGTTCTTCAATCATCGGCCATACGCGTTTGAGCACTTCAATTCCCCACTCGGGGTTGGCCATTTCACGACCACGCAAGAAAACACGCATTTTGACGTGTTTGCCCTGATCCAAAAATTCTATCGCGTGCTTGACCTTATAAGCAATATCATTGTCCGCAATTTTTACAGAGAATTTGACCTCTTTTACTTCAATCTTTTTTTGGTTTTTTCTGGCTTCTTTTTTCTTCTTCTCAAGTTGATATTTGTGCTTGCCATAATCCATGATTTTTGCAACGGGAGGTTTGGCATCCGGTGACATCAGCACGAGATCCAATCCACGCTCTTCGGCTATCTTCAGCGCCTCATCGCGACTGATAATCCCAAATTGCTCGCCATCATCAGCAAGTACACGCAATTCTCGGTCGCGAATGCGATCGTTTAGGACGGTATCGTCCGGCTTTTTTCTACCTCGGTTGTTGTTGTGCTGTCGACTCAAATGGTTCCTTCAGTTAATTGTTGGCTTAATTGTAGCATAAAATCATCTTGACTCAGGTTATATTGCTCTTTGCGCCGTCGATCACGGATGGCCACTGTGCGATTGGTGACTTCTTCATCGCCGATTATGATGACATATGGAACTTTTTGCTTCTCTGCCGTTCGAATCCGTTTGTTCATGCTCTCATTCTTGTCATAAACTTCCGCATCGATATTGGCCAAGCGCATCTCACGCTTCAGCTCATAAGCATAATCAGCGTGGCCATCACTAATCGGAACAAAAATCACTTGGGTCGGTGCAATAAAGAGAGGGAACTCCCCAGCATAGTGCTCAGTCAGGATCGCAATAAAGCGTTCAAAGCTTCCTAGAATTGCTCGATGGAGCATCACCGGCTGCTTGCGGGTATTATCCTCTGTAATATATTCCAACTCAAAACGCTCTGGGAGGTTGAAGTCTACCTGAATAGTACCGCACTGCCATTTACGCCCCAGTGCATCCGTGATTTTGATGTCGATCTTGGGGCCGTAAAATGCTCCGCCTCCTTCATCAATTCCGTAGGGGAGGTTGTGTTCGTCGAGGGCTTCTTTTAGGGCGACAGTGGCCGTATCCCAGACCGCTTGCTCTCCGATTGCCTTCTCTGGCCGCGTGGAGATCTCCATGGTGTAGTCGAAGTTAAATTTTTTCATGACGCTATCAACAAATTCCATCACTTCCATCACTTCGTCTTTGATTTGCTCTTGTGTGCAAAAAATATGAGCATCGTCTTGGGTAAATTCACGCACACGCAATAGACCATGTAGGGCGCCGGATTGTTCATGACGGTGTACCACGCCGTATTCATAATATTTTAATGGCAGGTCACGGTAACTGCGCACGTCATTTTTGTAGATTTGAATATGCCCGATACAGTTCATGGGTTTGATGCCATACTCTTGGTCATCGATCTGCGTTAGGTACATATTTTCCCCATAGTTATCGTAATGACCACTGGTTTTCCACATATCAGCTCGCAGGATCTCTGGGCCGCGTACTGGCTCGTAACCTCGATTACGGTGTGCCACATGCAGAATCGCTTCAAGACGGTTGCGCAGGCGTGCACCGGCTGGAAGCCACAGCGGCAATCCCGCTCCCACCTCATCACTAAAGGTAAAAAGCCCCATCTCTGTTCCTAGCTTTCGATGATCACGCTTTTTTGCTTCCTGGAGCATGGTCATGTGAGCCTTGAGTGATTCTTTGTCTGCAAAGGCGATCCCATAGATACGGGTCAGCATCTCCTCGCTGGCATCCCCACCGACATACGCGCCGGCGACTCGTGTAAGCTTGAAGTTGTGCAGCATACCTGTACTGGGGACGTGAGGTCCTCGGCAAAGGTCTTCAAAGTCTCCCTGAGCATAGATAGAGACGTCCGCATCCTCGATCCGCTCCATGACACGCAGCTTGAGATCATCTTCTGCAAACTTTGTCTTGGCGTCCTCCATGCTGATGGTGTATTTTTCAATAGGGAGTTTTTTCTTGACGATCTCTTTCATCTTTTTTTCGATTGTTTTTAGATCTTCTTCTCCTATCTTGACATCGGTTCGGAAGTCATAATAAAATCCCTCATCAACCACAGGGCCAACAAAAAACTGGGTATTCGGATAGAGGGCTTTGATCGCCTGTGCCATAAGGTGTGCTGTAGAGTGTCGTATCAGCTCCAACGCCTCCGGACTGTTGTCATAATGGATTGCTTGTCCCTTGGGAGACTCACCTACACTCTGGGTATCGACGACCTCGCCGTCTTGTACATAACCTATAATATTTTCGCTCATTGTATTGCCTTGACAGAAATTGACGAGATTATAGCCAATTCGGGCTCAAATCACTCTTTCGACCATCAATTGAATCGTCGTCTCGCCTCGGAAATGGTTTTCATTCACTGTATACACAATATCAAATTTCGAGCCAATCGTATAATCTTCTGTGGTCTTAAACTGAACACCTTGGCGATAGATATCATCCGATTCAAAAGTAAAACGAAGATGGTTTTTCTCCTGTCCCATTCGTTGCAGGGCGGCCAGCGTCACCCCATGGGTAATAAATTTAGGCTTGGGATTTCCTTGACCAAAAGGTTCAAATGTTTCCAACATTCTCAGCAAATGTGCATCGATCAAAGCGAAGGGGAGCTCCCCCAAAATATCTGGATCATCTCCTTGAGTCTCATCACAATAATCATCTGCATCTGTGTTTAATGCCTGAACAAATGCTTCAAGTTTCTCAACATGAATGCTCATTCCAATTGCGGCTTTGTGCCCACCGAATTTCTCCATCCGTTCCCGTTGTTGCGAAAGAAGGTCATACAAATGGCACTCCCTCCAGCTACGACCGCTTCCTTTGCAAATCGTACCATGCTGGCTGAGGACAATCACCGGGCGGCTGAAATGACGTACCAAACGAGCTGCTGCAATCCCTACGACCCCCTCATGCCATCCTTCACCACTTACTACAATTATTTTAGCCTGTGCATCAGCTTGAGCGAGGGCAACATCGGTCACCTCCTGCTCGAGTCGTTTGCGCTCGTCATTGAGTGTCTTGAGACGTTCATAACGGCTTCGCGCTTCGTAAACATTGGGAGAAAGAAGAAAAGAAAGGGCAATCGAAGCATCTTCCAACCGTCCTGCACTGTTGATCATGGGCGAGAGACCAAAGGCTAAATCTTCCGCACGATACTCTGTCCGAGGATTGGCTTCTTTCCAAGCTCGGATAAAAGGCCACTCTGTGCGGGTAAACTGCTGAAGTCCTGTTTGCACCATCACACGATTAATACCCGTCAACGGCATCATATCAGCAATAATGGCGATGGAAACCATATCGAGATAATGCTTCATATTAATCCCGCTTTTAAGCGCATTGTTCAGTGCAGCACAAAGATACCAAGCAATCTGTGCTCCACACACTTCAGGATAGGGGAAGGAACAATCAACTTGTTTTTGATCGATGATTGCATAAGCTTTTGGGGGATTATTTGGGACAATATGATGATCGGTTATAATCAAATCAATTCCACGTTCATTGCAGATCTCTGCTGCTTCAACTGCAGAAATTCCATTATCCACGGTCACAATCAGGTCTACATCATCAATGCGTTCTAACACCGTCGGAGAAAGTCCATATCCATCAGTAAAACGATTGGGTATAATTGTGATAATTGGATAATCGATGGCTTCAAAAAATCGATTCATTATCGCAGTAGCCGTCACCCCATCTACATCATAATCGCCTACAATGACAATGCGTTCTTTTGCATGAATGGCCTTGACAATTCGATCAACCGAGCGTTGCATGTCTTTGAAAGCTTCCGGAGGGGGAAGATCGCGCAAAGAGAGGAAATTAGAGTCGAACCGCTTCTCCAAAAGCTGAAGAAGCGTTGCAAAATCTAATAAAGGGTATGCGATGTGTCTCATACCTCAAATTTATGAGCATGCGCCGCCTCTACGAACGCCAAGATTGTTTCATTGGGCGTTTGGAGACGGGATGTGAATTCTGGGTGAAACTGTACCCCAAGAAACCAAGGATGATCCACGACTTCAACCGCTTCGATCAAGCCTTCAGATTCACCGCTGATCATCATACCAGCATTTTCAAGTCTTTCGCGATAAATTGGATTGGCTTCATAACGATGACGATGTCGCTCGTAGATGGTACTTGCACCTCCATAGGCTTTGGCTAAGTTCGAGTCTTCTTTGATGTCGCAACGGTACTCACCCAACCGCATGGTACCACCCAATGGTGATGTTGTTGTACGCAATTGCTTAGAACCGCTAGCATCAATAAATTCATCAATCAAGTAAATGATTGGGTCAGAAGTGTTCTGGTCAAATTCGATTGAGTTGGCTTCGCTGAGATTGAGTTCATGACGAGCAAATTCAATCATCGCCAGCTGCATACCAAGACAAATACCAAGAAATGGGATATTTTCTGTACGCGCATAACGAATCGCTTCTATTTTACCTTCAGTGCCCCGTTTGCCAAAACCTCCAGCGACCAAGACGCCATCACAATCTTGAAGATATTTTTCTCCACCATCTTCTTCTACTTTTTCGCTATCGACCCATTTAATCGCTACTTTGAGATCCGTGTGGGCTCCAGCATGAATTAGGGCTTCTGTCAATGATTTGTAAGACTCTTTGAGATCGAGGTATTTACCAACAAAAGCGATCTTGACTTCACCGGAGGGTTTGAGAATCTTGTGAACTAGATCACTCCAGTCATCCATTTTGGGTTGGCACTGTTTTAGTTCTAATTGTTTGCAAATGGGCTGAAGAGCATCTTGGCGTAAAAAGTTCAAGGGAACTTGATAAATCGTTGCTGCATCTTCTGCGACAATGACAGAGTCTTCATCCACGTCACAACTAAAGGCAATTTTGCGTTTGATATCGCTAGTGACAGGAACTTCTGCGCGGAGAACGAGCATATGCGGCGCGATACCAATGCGGCGCAATTCTTGTACCGAATGTTGTGTGGGTTTGGTTTTGAGTTCTCCTGCTGCCTTGATATAGGGGAGCAGCGTCACGTGGATATTCATTACATTTTTACTGCCGAGCTCGTGTTTGATCTGTCGGATAGTTTCAAGAAAAGGTAGACCCTCAATATCGCCTGTAGTGCCGCCTAGTTCTACGATCAAAATATCGCGCCCTTTTCCAGCCAGCTTAATCCGTTCTTTTATCTCATTGACAATATGAGGAACAACTTGAATTGTTTTTCCAAGATATTCTCCTTTGCGTTCTTTTTCGATAACAGTTTTATATATTTGACCTGTCGTAAAATTGTTATTTTGTGTCAGTGATGTATCAAGAAAACGCTCATAATGCCCCAAATCAAGATCTGTTTCAGCTCCGTCTTTTGTAACAAAGACTTCACCATGTTCCAGTGGAGACATTGTACCAGGGTCTACGTTGATGTAGGGGTCAAGTTTCAAAACATCAACACGGTGACCTGAAGATTTAAGTAATGTGCCCAAGCTGGCTGCTGTAATTCCTTTGCCTAAGGAACTCAGTACACCACCCGTGACAAAAATATATTTTGTTTGTGTAGATTCGGTCATAATAGCTCTTTTTTAATTTTATGCAACAATAGGCATGATAATAGTCGTAAAATTATTATCAGTGACGACGAAAGGAAGGGTTGATTCGTTTAGCCCAATTTCGAAGGTATCGTTGTCAAGCTGTGAAAGAAAATCCAACATATACTTGCTATTAAACGACACTTCAAATTTTTCTTCGAGACCTGTATTGAGTTCAATTTCCGTTTTTGCCTCTACATTGTCTGCACTAAGAGAATGAAACAGAATAGAATTATTCAGAAAAGTAATCTTGATTTCGTGAGAAATCGTAGTAATCATTCGAATGGAATCCAACATTGCTTTTTTTGGCAGGGAGAATTTGTGTTTGAGCGTTGTGGGTACAATGCGTTGATAATCAGGAAATTTTCCGTTGATCAGGCGGGTAAAGAAAAGATAATTATTGTTTTGAATTAACAACGTAGTTTCATCGTAAAAAATTTCAATTTTGTCTAAAAACAGTTTTTGTATTTCAAGAATAGCTTTTTTAGGCAAAATAAGTGATAGTGCCTCTTCAGATCCACCAGAAACAGATGCTATCGCCAATCTACGTGTATCCGTACCTACGAGATCCGTGCTGTCGCTTTTGATACTAATTAATGCGCCATTGAGTTCAAATTTCGGATTGTTGGTATCAATAGCGGGTGATATTTTTTTGAGATTGCGAATCAGACTAAGAGAATCCAATGAGATGGTTGATTTTTCTTCTATTTTGGGAAATTGAGGATAATCATTTGTATCGAATATAGGTAATTTAAACTTAGAGTGTTGTTGTTTTACGGTTAAAACGTTGTTGAGCAATTCGAGAATAATTTCTTCATCTTTGAGAATACGAACAATGTCTAAAAATTTTTTACCATTTACGGTAAAGCTACCGGGATGCTCTATTGTGATTTGATTGCTAATAATCTGAAGACCAATTTCTGAGTCTGTAGCTTTGATGAGGCAATCATTTTCCCGTGTTGAAAAGAATACATGCGATGTTATTTGGCTTGCATCTTTTTTTTCTAAGAAAGGCTGCAAATTGATCAATAAGGTTTCGATAACTTGTTTTTGTACCCGTATTTTCATGGACACTCCTCGAGGGTGTATATTTTAGTTTATATAGAAGCAGTAGTAGTACTACGTGAATGGTGTGAAAAAGTCTCTTGATCCTTTTGTCGTCGGCAAAAGGAGTGAAACAATCTTTGCAAAGTTATTCACACTCTTTCATGGGGTAAATTATATCTTTTTTTTATTCAAATTTAGGTGTTGTTTTTTGTTGTGTGCCTATCTTGTTGGAAAACTCTTCAAGGAGTACTTTGAAATTTTCATCATTTTCAATCACCTCTTTGATTTTTTTCATAGCGTGAGAGATAGCAGTATGGTCTTTCATACCAAAGTATACTGCGATTTGCGGCATAGAATTTGGGGTAAGATTTCGAGCAAGATAGATAGCAATCCTGCGGGCATTGACCACATTTTTAGTCCGTTTTTTCGATCGTATGTCTGAGGGTTTTATGTTGAGCTCTTTTGAGATAATTTTGACAATATCGTCGATGGATATATTTTCTTGTTTCTCTTTGATCTGATCCTTGATGGCGTTCTTGGAGAAATCAAGCGTGATCTCTTGGTTGAGCATGTTGCTCATGGCATTGAGCTTGATAATCGTCCCTTCTATTTCACGTATGTTGTCTCCCATGTTGGTGGCAATATAGTTGACAATATCGCTACCGAGACGAATGCCGTTGAGCTCACATTTTTTTTGAATAATGGCAATTTTTGTTTCCAATCCGGGTGGTTGTATATCAGCCATGAGGCCCCATTCAAATCGGCTACGTAAACGATCAACCAATCCGGCAATTTTATTGGGATGGCGATCAGAGGTGATGACGATTTGTTTTTTGGCCTGATGAAGTTCATTGAATGTGTGAAAAAATTCTTCCTGTGTTTGCTCTTTTCGACTCAAAAATTGTACATCATCGATCAAAAGAATATCACACGTACGAAAAAGATCACGAAAACGATCCATGGTCTGAGAGCGTAGATGTGTTGTAAATTTATTCATGAATTGTTCAAACGTAGTGTAAATGACTTGTTTGCCCTGGGCGACATGGTGGTTTCCAATGGCTTGGAGGAGGTGGGTTTTTCCTAGGCCGACTCCTCCATACAGAAAGAGAGGATTGTAAAGTTCGCCTGGCTTTTCTGCGACACTTTTGGCCGCTGTATAAGCAAATTGGTTGGAGTCGCCTATGATAAAACTATCGAAAGTAAAAGATGTATTCAAGTGGGTGCTTTTGGCGGAAGTATTTTTGTTTTCCTCATGGGCAGTGCTTTTGATATTTTTTGTTCCTCCATGTCGCAAATAAAGCTCTATTTGAGGTTTAATTCCTTCTTTTATTTCAAAGAGATGAGCAATTTTGTCTTTGTATTTGCTGTCGATCCATTTGGATAAATAAATATTGGGCACAGAAAAATAGGCGATGTCGCTTCGGGATCGCTTGGGGTCATAGTGGCAGTGTTGGAGATATCGTTCATATTCAGACGGACTTATTTCATCTCGGAGCATTTGCAGTATCTCTTCACCGATATTCATATAGGACTCTTGTTTTCTGTATATTTTATTCACACATTATCATAAAAATTTCTTCCGATGTGAATAAGTTTGGACATTTTATCAAAAACAAGTTAAAATAGTCCACCTAATGCCCATGTGAATAAAGTTTTTCACAGGTGAAAAAGAAGTTGAATGATTATATTGGGAATCGACCCAGGAAGCCGGAATCTTGGATATTGTTTGCTTGATTTCGATGGTAGGAAAATGCAATTAGTGGAAGCGGGTTTGCTCAAGATAAAAGTCAGCACTCTCCAGGAACAAATTCTTGAGCTGGTTGAGGGTTTGGATATTATCCTCAAAAGTCATACAATTGATGAGGTGGCAATTGAGGATATTTTCTATGCACACAATCCGAGAACTGTGCTAAAACTGGCACAGTTTCGTGGGGCGCTGTCTCTTAAAATTTTACAGGAAATTGGCAATTTTTATGAGTACACACCCCTACAAGTCAAAAAGGCATTGACTGGAAATGGTAAAGCGGCCAAGGAACAAGTGGCCTTTATGGTCAAACGGATTTTGGGGGTAAAAAGAGAGATAAAGCCATTGGATATTACGGATGCAATGGCCATTGCGGTAACCCATGCGCAGCGGGTTAAAATGAGAAAATAACTTAATGGATTATATTTATAAGTTATAATGCATTATAATACAAATATAACAAAGGAGTAGGGAATGGCTAACACAATTTATGACGTGATCATCATCGGAGGAGGGCCCGGAGGCATCGGAACAGCGGTTGAGGCCAAAGCTTTGGGTATGGAAAATGTTCTTCTGATCGAAAAGAGCGATAATCATTCTGATACCATTCGTAAATTTTACAAAGACAACAAACGTGTGGACAAAGATTGGCAGGGACAAATCGTTGAGATGGAAGGGACGGTTCCCTTTATGGACGGTACCAAAGAGAGTACAATTGATTTTTTTGAGGAACAGATCGATAAGCATGCGATTGAAAGTCGCTTTCGTTGCGAGGTAGATAAAATCACAAAAAAAGAAGGAATCTTCCATGTGCGTGCCAGCTGCGGGGATTATTTGGGTAGAGATATTGTGATTGCCATTGGACGGATGGGCAAGCCCAACAAACCAAGCTATTCAATCCCTCCATCTATTCGTAAATACGTCAACTACAACCTTGATAAGTGTAGTCGAGGGGAGAAGATATTGATTGTTGGTGGCGGGGATACGGCGATTGAATACGCTGTAGAGCTTGGAAAGTCTAATGATGTTACACTGAATTATCGTCGCCCAGAAATTACACGGCCCAACCCCACAAATCGTAGAATGATTACCGAGGCAATCGCCCAAGGTGTTGTAACGCCCAAACTGGGTGTTGATGTCGAGAGTCTCGATAATGCAGATGGCAAGGTTAAAGTCCACTATGCCGACGGGACAAGCGATGTGTACGAGCGGGTGATCTATGCGATCGGCGGCACGACACCGGTCGATTTCCTCAAAAATGCCAATCTTGATCTTGATGCCACCGGAGAGCCGATCATCAAAGAGAATTTGGAGACCAGTGTTGAAGGCATTTATATCGCCGGAGATATTGCCTTCAAAAGTGGAGGTAGTATCGCCATCGCCCTCAATCACGGCTACCGGATTGTGACCGATATTTTGAAGCGGGAAGGGCGATAGAAAGTCTTTATGATGCTTTGTATTCCTTGTCAATTAGTCTCAAATACTTCTCCGGTGTGACCGCCTTCATCTCTTTGGCCAGCCAGCGGATCTGAAACCAGGCCGCGCCGCTGTCACGTAAGTCAAAGTAGTTTTTGAGGCTACGGAGGTTGAAAGTGACGACCATATCCACCTTCCAGTTGTCCGAGACGATATGTTTGAATGCATCGCCGACGTTACGCTTTTTCTTGCCTGCTTCAAGAGCATCGTAGAGCACCTGAGCGCTACTTTGAGCCTTCTCTAGCAGCGGAAGGGAAGATTTCGCTATTGAATGAGCAAGGAAATCATCGGGATTCTGATCGTACTGGTACTTTAGTTTGGCATAGATCCCAGCAATTTCGATCTGCTGATAGGCTTCATCGCCAACGACGAATAGACCCAACGGTAGAACCAGTGCGACAAATCCTGCTTCACCTTCCCCGCTGATGATGGATGCGACAAATGCGTTGATGACGCTCGACATCGTGTAGCGGGTCGAACGCACTGAGAGTGACTGGATACGATGGCGAGCATGCTCTTGAAGTACCCCGCGCGAGGTACCACGTATGAGGTAGCTTAGGGTCGTATGCTCGATGATGGAATGATGATGGTGTACCCATGCTAGCTGATCGAGCAGATCGGAGTCGTCGATGGCGTTGATAGCGTCGGTATCGAGGAAGTCGGCTGCTTGACGAATCGCAGCATTCTCAGAATTCTCGAAGCTATCATAGCAGGTACGTGCGGCGATTTCGGCTACACCGATGCCGCTTTCGCGCAGTAGGGTCACCTCAGGGCGGGTATAGCAGATATGGTAGATGGTTTCGGTTTGGGACATGGGCATCTCGTACGATAAATTTGATACAATTATAGCACTATTTATTGTAAGGTATATGATGACACCCACCCAACGTTTCCATGGCTTCGAAGATGACTTTCGTGATCCCTTTGCTCGCGACCGTGACCGGGTATTGCATTGCAGTTCGTTTCGGCGATTGGAGTACAAAACCCAAGTTTTTCTCAATCACGAAGGGGACTATTTTCGTACCCGCCTGACCCATTCGCTGGAAGTGAGTCAGATTGCCCGTACACTGGCACGGCAATTGGGACTCAACGAGACCCTTTCAGAAGTGATTGCATTGAGTCATGATCTGGGGCATACGCCGTTTGGGCATGTGGGTGGAGATGTCTTGGATGAAATGCTCAAGTCCGATGGTCATACTAATGGATTTGAGCATAATTTTCAATCATTTCGCGTTTTGACTCGCTTAGAGAAGCGCTATCCGAATTTTGATGGTCTCAATCTGACTTTTGCTACGCTTGAGGGAGTACTCAAACACTCCTATCCATACCATAAACCCTTTTTACCCACCACCATAGTTGAGGCATTTGATCTGGATCGTCATCCTTCGCTTGAGGCAATGGTGGTCGATCATGCTGATGAGATTGCTTACACGTCTCATGATATTGATGATGGGATCAAATACGGCTTGATTGCTTTTGAAGACTTACTGAAAGAGCCTCTTGCACAACGTGTGGATGTGATGGTGTCCGATGAGGGGATCGGGCGAGATCATGCACTTTACCGCCATCGTTTTGTTGCGGCATTGATCAAACTTTTGGTGGAGGATTTTATCCAAACATCCAGAGACAGTGTGGATGCTCATGCTTATCATGAGCCCATTTGTGCGGCATTGGATGCGAAGAAATCCCTGTCGGTGGGGTTTTCTCCCGAGATTGGTTCTGAGCTCAAACGGCTAAAAAAGCACCTTTTTGTCACCCTTTATCGTCATGAAAAAATTGTTCGTAAAATGCATGCAGGCAAGGAGTGCATACGTGCCCTCTATCAATCTCATATCAACGATCCTGACCTGCTTCCTTCTCGCCAACGTGAACGGCTGAATGTGCGTCCACTGCATCGGGTTGTGGCAGACTATATCGCTTCTATGACCGATCGGTATGCGCTCAAAATTCATCATGAACTCTCTGGGATTTTAGCTGGATAGTGCGCGCCCTTATTTCTTTTGGGTATAATGCGCGAAAAATACCCCATATTTGTCAGGAATACCTCAATGCAAAAAATCAAAAATATCGCTGTCATCGCCCACGTCGATCACGGTAAAACTACCCTCGTCGATGAGCTTCTCCAACAGAGCGGAACTTTTGCCGCCCACCAAGAGGTCGAAGAACGCGCCATGGACTCCAATGATATCGAAAAAGAGCGTGGCATCACCATCCTTTCCAAAAACACGGCCATTGCCTATGGGGACCACAAGATCAACATTATTGATACCCCAGGTCACGCCGACTTTGGTGGTGAGGTGGAGCGAGTACTGAAGATGGTCGATGGAGTTCTGATGCTCGTCGATGCCCAAGAAGGGGTCATGCCTCAGACAAAATTTGTCCTCAAAAAAGCGATCGAGTTGGGGCTTATTCCTGTTGTTGTCGTCAATAAGATTGACAAAGATGGTGCCGAACCTGAGCGGGTTGTCGATGAGGTGTTTGACCTTCTGGTAGCCCTCGATGCCAATGATGAACAGCTTGAATTCCCGATTCTTTATGCCGCTGCCCGTGATGGCTATGCCAAATGGGAGCTGGAGGATGAGAACAAAGACATGACACCGCTCTTTGAAGCGATCCTTGAAAAAGTTCCTTATCCTCAAGGTTCTCCCGATAACGACACGCAAGCACAGGTGTTCACCCTTGACAGTGATAACTTTGTCGGCCGAATTGGCATTACACGGATATTTAACGGCCGAGTCAAAAAAGGAGACGAATACCTTCTGATCAAAGCTGACGGCTCCAAATCCAAAAGCCGCATCTCCAAACTGATCGGATTCAAAGGTCTCGAGCGTCTGGATATTGATGAGGCTGAGGCAGGCGATATCGTCGCAATCGCAGGCTTTTCGGATATTGATGTGGGTGACAGCGTGTGCGACCCCGTCAATCCTGTTGCGCTTGACCCCATGCACGTCGAAGAGCCCACACTCTCTGTTATTCTCTCTGTCAACGACGGCCCTTTGGCCGGAACAGAGGGCAAGCATGTCACTTCCAATAAAATCCATGAACGTCTTGAAAAAGAGATGGAGACCAATATCGCTATGCGAATGGAGCCTATCGGTGAAGCCTCGTTCAAGGTTTCCGGACGTGGTGAATTGCAGATTGGTATCTTAGCTGAGAATATGCGTCGAGAAGGATTTGAGTTCCTTTTGGCACGTCCCGAAGTCGTCGCCAAAGAAGAAAATGGGGTCAAAATGGAGCCATTTGAGCACCTTGTGGTTGATGTACCGGAAGAGTTCCAGGGCGTCGCTATCGAGAAGCTTGGCAAGCGTAAAGCAGAGATGACCAGTCTGACACCGATGCCAGATGGTACGGTGCGTTTGGAGTTTGAGATCCCCGCGCGAGGCCTGATCGGCTTCAGAAGCGAATTTTTGACAGACACCAAAGGAGAGGGGATCATGAACCACTCTTTCATCGAGTATCGTCCTTACAGCGGTGTGGTCATTAGTCGAACCCCCGGTGCTTTGGTCAGCATGGATAATGGTGAGGCAGTGGCCTTCTCGATTTTCAACCTTCAGGCGCGTGGCACGATGTTTATCAAGCCTCAAGACAAAGTATACAATGGCATGGTCATCGGAGAATCTGCTCGGCCAGGCGACCTTGAGGTTAATCCTCTCAAAGGAAAGCAGCTCACCAACATGCGAACCAGTGGAGCTGACGAGGCGATCAAGCTTGTTCCACCTCGCGATATGAGTCTCGAAATCGCTATGGAGTGGATCGAAGAGGATGAACTTATCGAAGTTACACCGACAAGCATACGTATCCGTAAAAAGTCTCTAGATCCGACAGAGAGAAAACGAACCGCACGCGATCGCAAGAATGCCGGGCGATAATCTGATGAATCGCCAGCCGTAGGGTGCGAGACCGCAACAGGATCCTACGACATGGCGAGAGCTGCCCCTGCTCCCGCTCGTATTCCGCTTACCCATGCCCAGTGAAAATTGAACCCCCCTCTATCCCCGTCCACATCAAGAATTTCTCCAGCGAAATAGAGTCCAGATACAATGTTTGATTCCATCGTCTTGGGATCGACCTCCTGTGTATCAATACCACCGGAAGATACCTCAGCTCCTTCCCATCCCTTGGTACCGTGGATGGGAAGCTGAAGATTTTTCAGCGTGTGCACCAGTCTGTTGATCTTTTTACGGTTAAGCCCTTTTTCGTCAATGGCCTGGCAACGGGATTGTTCAAGAATGATTGGAATGAGTTTTTTATTGAGGACGCCGTGTAACCAGAGGTTCATGGTTAGATTACGTTCGGGTTGAATACGAGAAAGGAGGAGGTTGGTCAGTTTGGCCTTGGAGAGGTCAGAAAAGAGATCGAGGTACAAGTCGCAGGCTTCGTACTCGGCCAATCGTCGACTGACTTCTCGGCTGATATCGAGAATTGCCAGTCCGCTGATACCGTAGCGAGTAAAGAGTAGGTCGCCGCGCTTTTCAGTGATATAGGTGTCGTTGGCATAAAGTCGAGCAATACCTTTTGTTTTGACACCGGCACAGGCCTCGACCCACTTTGCATCAGAACATAGTTGCACGAGAGCAGGGAGAGGAGGGATGAGGTGATGCCCCATGTCAGATGCAAGCTTCCACCCCGCATCGTTGCCGCCGAGTTGTGGCGCGGCCGAGGAGCCGGACGAGAGCAAGATTTTAGTACCTTTCATTGCTCCTTTTGAGGTCGTGATTGTGAAAAAGCTTTCCACTTTTTGAATACCCATTACTGTGCAGTTGGTGATCACTTCTATACCCAGCTGCTCGGCTTCATGGATCAACAAGCTGACCACAGAGGATGCCTGTAGGGACAGGGGAAACATCTGCCCATCTTTCCCTTCGGTCAGAGAGAGCCCAAGAGAACTGAAAAAAGTTTCGATATATTCGTAATCATTACCAGCCAAGGCCTTTTGGATAAATGTTGGATTGTTAGAGTGAAAATGTCCAAGAGTGATATGTCGATTACCAATATTGCATTTGCCATTGCCTGACACGAGAATCTTTTTTCCGATACGATCATTAGACTCAAGCAAGACAACGGACTGTCCGTTGCGTGCCGCCGTGATCGCCGCCGCCATTCCTGCTGCTCCACCACCGATGATGATAAAATCTGTTGTTTTCATGCGCTATTATATCCAAGACGATCTCAACTCTTTACATCCAAGGTCAATTTTGCTATAATCCCATTCCGAATTTGTCAATGCGGGCGTAGCTCAGTGGTAGAG
>CAZCAZ010000021.1:0-16579 GCA_964496735.1 uncultured Nitratifractor sp.
GCCCGGCCAACGGCCCACGGCCTGCTTCGTCGATACCGCAGAGGGGTTTTTGCATGGGGCTTCCTTTTGTCGGAGTATAAATATTTTACCGGTTCACGGCGGGCTGTTGCCCACCCTACGCGATTTTCATTGTATGGCGTATCCATGAAATGGGCATGGGGTGTCGGGATCAGGGGACCCCGACCTACGCGTTTCCTCCATACGGGTTTTTGTGAGGATTGCGCCCAAGGAGCTTTCCCGAAGGATACTCCCCAGCCATACAAAACTAACTTATCGGGAAATGCCACCATCCTTCCTTCGGTAGCGACGCCCAAGCAATCCACACAAAAACCCATTAACCGCCCATTTACTTTTTGTTGGTCAAAGGTTAACGCCCCCCTGTTATACTGTCACTATCAGAAGGTTGGGCTTGACCTTCGAACTTGTTTTTTGTTTACACCTTCCACAAAAAGAGTTTTTCCCTTGTTTACAGTCCTTGTTTCTCTTTTTGTGACTCTTCCTTGAGTTGCTCCAAATATTCGACCATTTTGTTCTGACCCAGCACACGGGCATATTCGATCGCATCCGTACCGCGCTTGTCTCTGTCGTCTGGAGAGGCACCTTGTGCGATCAGATAATCCACCGTATCAAAATGACTAAAACTCGCCGCCAGCATCAGTGGTGTCAGTCCGCTGCGACGACGGCTGATGCGCACATCCACACCGTGCTCTATGCACAATTGGATCAGATCCATCCGGTGGCGACGAATCGCCAGATCAAGAGCTCCAAGTCCCTCGCGGTTGACCTGCGTTACATCCAGCCCATGCGCAATCAAAAGCTCCATCACTTCAAGGGACGCTCCGATCTGAATAACCCAAAAGAGCAACGGAAGCTCATCAGGCTCATCCTGATCATAATCATCAAAAAGCACTTCGATCTCATTGAGGTCTAGGGAATGGGCTTGGAGATATTTGCGGATACCGACGAGACTGTCGTGCCGTATCGCATCCAGAAGGGTTTGGTATGTGCTCATGATCCACCAAAGGGGTTGAGATCACCGAACATCCCCATGGCCTGGGATTTTTTATTGTCTTCGACCATTTTGATGGCATCATTGATGGTGCCCATCAGCAAGAGTTGCAGGGATGACTTGTCAGCGAGGAGACTGTCATCTATCGTGATATCAATCACTTCACCCGCACCGTTGATCGTCACATTCAGTAGTCCACCGCCGCCCTTGGCACTCATCTCGACCGATTTGGCCTGCGCTTGCATCTCTTGAGCCTTGCCTTGCAGGTCACCCAGCATTTGTGTCATTTTGGACATATCCATATCGCCAAACATTATTCCAAACCTTCAAACGATTGGGCAATGGTGTTGTCATCATCGAGGATCACGATGCGAGGTCGATAGTCGTCGGCTTCTTTTTCGTCCATCTGAGCGTAAGCGATGACGATGATTTTGTCTCCGACGTGAACTTTTCGGGCGGCAGCGCCGTTGAGGCACATTTCACGCTTGCCTCGCTCTCCGGCAATAATATAGGTCGAAAACCGCTCGCCATTGTTGACGTTGACGATATCAATCTTCTGGCCGATGCGCATGTTGGCCGCATCAAGCAGGTCACGGTCGATCGTGATGGAGCCGACATAATTGAGGTTGGCATCGGTCACGGTAGCACGGTGAATTTTGCTGTGAAGCATCGTGATGGTCATGCAATAATCTCCTGTATCAAATCTGGCACAATTATACCGAAAGCAAACTACGAAGCGATCGAGTCTGGCGCGATAGGTTCACCCCACATCTCATCAGGTACCACATACTCCGAGACTACCGTCCCACCAAGAATGTGTTCTTCAATAATGCGATCGATTTTTTCTTTGGTCAATCCCACGTACATCGTATGGCCCGGCTCCACCAGCATGACGGGGCCTAGCTGGCAACGCCCGAGGCAGGCAGTCTGGATCGGCATCACTGTCTGAATCAGTCCTTTCATCATCAGCTGCTGTCCGAGGTATCCAAAGAGCTCTTGAGACTCGGGGTTATTTTGGTTGACACAGCTGGGTTTGGGCATCCCCGGAGGGGCACTCTGTTGGCACTTAAAAATATAAAAGGCAGGTTGGGGTACACCGTTGGTCATGTTCGTTCCTTTGGTAGTAATATAATAATAAGAGTAAATAACTCCTATTTGATGCAATTTTAACCAATCTTCCTTAATATCCTTGATAATCATCAAGTAAGCACAAGACTTTTTTCCATATAATCCTTTTTATCGCCTATGCGTAACAAAGGAGTTACATTGCACTATCCATCCTTTTACGATACTGTTGCCCCCATTCATCTCCATGATCCCTTGGCTGATTTTCTCGGAGCAACATCTGAGGGTACTGTGACAATCAATTATCTCGACTGCGTCAAGCTGGCTGGGCATTCATGTCCTACCGTCGCTGGAGCCTACCTGATGGCACGAGAAGGACTGAGGCAACTCTACTCCGATGCCCCTCCCCGCCGCAGCGAGATCCTCGTCGAACTCTCTGGGGCCCAAGACGAAGGTGTCGTCGGTGTCGTCGGCCATGTGATCAGCTACATTACCGGTGCTGGTGGCGTGGGTGGATTCAAGGGAATCGGTGGGCACTTCGCCCGCAACGATCGTCTGCACTACGGCGTAGCCCTTGACGGGGATGTTCGACTCACGCGCATTGACACTCGACAGAGCGTCACTCTCCGATACAATCCTGCATCAATCCCTGGCGATCCTGACATGAAAAGCCTCATGCAGAAGTCGCTCTCCCAAAAGGCTAGCCCCGAGGAGCAAGCACATTTTCAGACGCTGTGGCAAGGACGCACCGAAGCGATCCTCTCTGCACAAGATACAACATCATTTCTCACCATCACCAAAGGATAAACCATGATCATCTCTCATTATATGACCACCGAACACCGCGAATGTGATACGCTCTTTGCAACCGCTGAGGCATCGGCTGCTGAGAAAAACTGGGATGCAGTCAACAAAGAGTTTCTTGCCTTTGCCAACGAAACGTTGCTTCACTTCAAAAAAGAGGAAGAGGAACTTTTTCCTACCTTTGAAGCCAAGACAGGCAGCGAGGACGGCCCGACAAAAATCATGCGCTTTGAGCATGAGCAAGTACGCGGTCTCATCGGAAAAATGGCCGCTGCCGTCGAAGAGGAAGACAGAGATGCTTATCTCTCACTGGCCGAGTCCATGATGATCCTCCTGCAGCAGCACAATATGAAAGAAGAGCAAATGCTCTACGCAATGTGCGACCGCGTCTTTGAGCCTGAACTTAAAGAAGCGACCGTTTCCAGCCTCAAGGAGATCACACTATGATGACCCATCGCCTCTTAGACGCACGAGAAATGTCTCATCCTGAACCTCTTGAGAAAGCCGTTGCCATTCTGCGAGAACTCGATACAGAAAGCTGCCTCTACATGCTGAGTCGCAAAAACCCCATCCCTCTCCTCAAGCTGGCCGAAGAAAATCAAATGAAATTTCTCTCTCAAGAAGCACAGCCTGGTGAATGGCATGTCCTCATCACACCCAATGCCGATGCCAACCTGAAAGCCGAGCTGCGTGTTTGACCAAAATGGCCTCTCCCTTGATCAAGCGCCGCCAATCTCGGTAGTACTGCGCTTCTTCCTTGCGGGTGCAGTGTTTGGGATCGGAGCCGGGTTGCTCATGGCCTGGCAAGGGGTGGCCGTCTGGGAACCCACTTCACTGTACGGTCGGAGTATGACCCATATCATGACACTCGGCGTGATGCTCTCCTTTATGCTAGGTGCTTTGTTCCAAATGCTACCCGTGATCGCCGGCGTGGTGTTGCAATCTCCTGTACGGCTGGCATCATGGGTTCAGGTGCCCTTTGTGGCCGGAGTCTTGATCCTGCTGTGGGCATTTTTTCGGGGAACACCCTTCGCTTTTATTTTGGCAGGCATTCTGCTCGCCCTGTCATTGCTCCCACTCGTTTCCCTGCTCTTGTGGCGTCTACTGCACCTGAAAAACCATAGCGCCTCTTCGCGCGGCATGGGTTTGGCTCTGATGAGCTTGCTGATCGTCGTCGGGCTCTCCATGTACCTCAGCGGAGCACTAGGGGGAGTCTTTGATGGGGCTTACTACCCTGAAGTACGGGTAGCGCACTACTCTTTTGGTCTCTTTGGCTGGATCGCTTTTTTGATCATCGCTATCTCTTTTCAGGTCGTTGAGATGTTTTATGTCACCCCGGCTCATCCAGCATGGATACGCTCTTGGATGGGATTCGGCTTGCTAGGGATACTGCTCTTGGCGTTTGTTATCCGTCCTTGGCTCCCCTCTGCTTGGCTTATTGCCCATACGCTGATCGGAATCTTTTTGTTCACGTATGCTGTGATCACACTCCGACGCTTCAGTCAGCGAAAACGCCCCTTGACAGATGCGACAGTGTGGTTCTGGCGACTGGGGCTGGTCAGCCTAATTATAGACACTGTTTTTCTTGTGACTTCATCATACGTTCACGCACCTTGGCTAGAGCATGCAATCTCTATCCTCTTTGCTTCTTTTGCTCTCAGTATTCTGTTTGCTATGCTATACAAAATCATCCCGTTTCTCACCTGGTTTCACCTCAATTCACAGGGGTATTTCACTGCGCCCATGATGCACGAAGTAATCCACCCAAAAACAGCCTCCAAACACCTCTACATTCACCTCGCAACGCTGCTCGTAGCGCTTATCGGTATTGCATGGAATCCTGCTGCCCATATGGCCGGTGTACTATTGGTTTTCTCTTTTGCTTGGCTTCTGTACCAAATCCTCCGTGCTGGCCGTCTGTATCGTCATACGCAAGAGCATGGCGAGCGTTTTGATTTATCTGTTGGGTAATAGTTATAAAATAATGATATAATGTTTTCTCAATTTTAACAAGGTTATAGTTACAATGAACCACTCTTTGACGTATCTTCTTCCTGTGTTGAGCTTAGTCGCTATTGCTGTGGCCTATGTCATCAAGCAGAATCGCACAAAAGCACACCTGATCAACACAGCCAATCGACTCTACTCTCTTCTCTCAATTTCTCAAGATGCGGTGATTCTCCTTGAGTCCGATGATGCAATTCACTACATGAATGAGGCCATGGCACGTTTACTGAAAATAGATGGCAACAAGAAATATCTTGTAGAGGCCGATATGCCCAATATCTACTTTAATAACCATCCCTTGAAGCTAAAGGATTTTATTCAGGAGGTTCACCGCCCAGCATCCAGCCAAAATGAGCTCTCCTACTACCCCAATCTTCAGATCGAAACACGCAAACTCAATAAAACATCCGTCGACCTCTATCTTGGCCAAACCTACTCACCCGAAATGCGCTCAGATCAATATATTATTGTCATACGTGACCTTCGTGAACTTCTTGAGCAGGTTGCATCCGGTGAGCGTGATCCCCTAACGCATCTTCCTAGTCGCGCCAAAGCCTATCGTGACTACCAGATGCTTTGCAGCAAACACCACTTGACTCAAAACAAAGTTGCCCTCATGGCCATTAGTATTGATGATTTTCTTGTCACTCAGTCGCTATTGGGACACGAAGAATCTGACAAAACTATTCTAGAGGTCTCTCGTGTATTGACGCACCTCTCCCTGCTCCATTCATACAACGTATACCATCTAACATATGCCACCTTTTTGTTTGTCTTTTCTGATGTTCAAACGACAGACGAGCTTTTGGAGTTGGCACAAACTATCCAAGATGCTCTGGCCAGACTTTACGTAGAGCACAAGAGTGCCGCCTACCTAACAGCATCCATCAGTATCGCCACGACTCCTGAGAGCGGTGACATCAAAACGCTGTTCGATAAGTGCCATGAAGGCCTGATCGAAGCCCGGAAATATGGTGTTGGCAACGCATATCTTTGCCAAAAAACAAACGAAGGACATGCTTACAGCATGTCTGAACTCCAACACGATATCCAATACGCAATCGATCGCAAAGAGTTGATGATCTTTTATCAGCCCATTGTTGACGCCAAAACACACAAGGTCGTAGCAGCTGAAGCGCTCATGCGATGGAAGCATCCTGCACATGGATTGATTCCACCCTTTCTTTTTATACCTCTCATGGAGAAAACTGGGTTTATTGTTGAAGCAGGACGCTACCTGATCAAAGAGGTGATTCATCAGCAAGCCAAATGGAAAGAGTTTGGGTTTGAGGAGATTACAGTTTCACTCAATGCATCCATGAGAGAGGTTGAAAGCAAAGGATACGTCTCATATGTCTCTGAGCAGCTCAAAAAGTATCAGGTGAGACCCAACTCCATCAAAATAGAGATTACTGAAAGCCTGGCGATGGGTAATGCAAAAAAAATGTTTGATACCCTGGCCCATCTGCGAGGTGCGGGGGTTCTCCTCTCACTGGATGATTTTGGCACAGGCTATACTTCCTTTGCCTACTTGACCAAAATACCAGCCAATACACTCAAGATTGACAAGAGTTTTATTGATGAGATGCTTCAAGACGATAAAAGCCAGCAAGTGGTACACGCCATTATTGAAGTAGGTCATGCCTTGGAAATGGACATTGTCGCTGAAGGGGTCGAGACGGCCCAATCAGCTCAACGATTAGTAGAGCTTGGCTGCGATTATTTGCAGGGGTATTATTTTGACAAACCTCTGCCTGGATTTGAAATGCAGGGTAAACTACAAAAGGTTCAGATCCTCTCCAAAGAGAACTCCAAACAGGGACACGGTGAAGATTTGCTACCGATCTACAACGCCTAGCAATATCAAGAATGCTCCCTCAGCAGTTCTCGTATGACATTTCGATCATCAAAAGGATGTTTGATGCCTTGAATCTCTTGATACTCTTCATCCCCTTTTCCTAGTACCACAAGCGCCTCATCGGACTGAAGGTTCTCAAGAGCCAGGGCGATAGCCTGACGACGATCCGGAAGTGCTGTGACATGTTCTTTCCCTCGCAAGCCATGCAAGATCTCTTCGATAATCTGAATAGGGTCTTCGCTTCGTGGGTTGTCGCTTGTCACATAAATATGATTGGCAAATCGCCCAACCATCGCCCCCATACGTGGACGCTTTGTTCGATCTCGATCTCCTCCTGCGCCAAAGACTACACTGATTTCCTGATCCTTCAAGCTCTCAAGTACATTGCGAATCCCATCTTCCGTATGAGCAAAATCAACAATCACCAATGGGTCAATACTGACCACCTCCATGCGTCCGCTCACCCCAGAAAAATTCTCAACAACATCACACACTTCTTCTAGTGGCTTTTGGGTCAAAATCTTTGCAGCACTCACTGCGGCCGTCACATTGAAGAGGTTAAAAAATCCTCGTAGATTGGAATGAAAGGTTGCCTCTTCGCCAAAATAGCGCACGCCTGCTGTGATTCCTCCCTTGAGGGTGTAAGCAATCACACTGAATGTCGCTGGGCTATCTACGCCATAACTGTAGGAATTCTTTGTGTTGTAATCGATGTTGTTGATATCATCTTTGTTGAGCAACTTGGGCGAATCATCGGAAAAGAATCTACTTTTAACGCGACGATACTCTTCAACGGTCTTATGATAGTCCAAATGATCACTGGTAACGTTCGTATGTATTTTCAGTGAAAAACGGATCCCTTCGATTCGTTTTTGATCAATAGCATGAGAGCTCACCTCCATAACAAAATGTGTGCACCCTAGCTCTTGAGCTCGATGCATATTGTACAGCGTTTCCAATATCGATGGTGTTGTCATGCTCTTGGAATCAATGCGACGATCCGCAGCAAAAAAACCTCGTGTCCCCTGCAAACCGCACGCCTCTCCCAGATCCGTCAGGAACGAATACAACAGTGCTGCCGTTGTCGTTTTGCCATTGGTGCCAGTAATACCAACAGTTTTCAATGCATCCAAATTCCAAATCCTGTATAAAGCATCTGGCGTGATGTGTTCAGGTGTTTCTTCTAGTGCGTCAAAGTAGTGTGCGTTTTGCTCTGTCTTCAAAAAGAGGGTTGCGCTGTCGAGTTCCATCGTGTTATCTGTCAAAGCCTGATAGCCCTGATATGAGAAATCAATCCGCATTGTTTTCCTTTGAGACGAGACGATACAGAGCATAAATATCCTGATCCAGCGCTGGGTCTCCTGCTAAAGCATCGAGGTAATCCGCTGCCATACTGTGGTATCCTGCCCCTGTCAATCGTCGAATAAAATCAATAAAATCTTTTTTCTTGTTGATGATAACTTTGGTAGAAAACATGATATCTTCGAATGCCAATTTAAAATCCCCCTTGTTTTCAACCGACTGTATAAAATCAGCATATGCGATACCGCCATCGTACATCAAAACATCGTTCGTGGTTCCAAAAGCTTGCTGGATGACCACACGCGTAGAGTGTATAGCCTGCATAAGGTTGTCAATAACTTCATCGGCATGATCGGTTGACTGCTTGATAACTTGATAATAATCAAACAATGCCTGCGCATCCTCGTCGTTCTCTAGACCTATATCACTAAGATATGCTCCCACTTCAGCCTCTTGAAATTTTGGATAATCCTTGAGCAGCAAACCATATATTTTCAAAGCATCAATATAATTTTTTCGCAGAAACTGATCTTCTGCCCGTTGCAATAAAACCTTTTTATTGTTCATGAAGATTCACATGCTCCTATTTTTATTCATTCTCTTATGGATATTCTACACTAATTATCCAAAGGATTGTGCTACATAAGTCGCAAAATGAAAGGGAAGGAGATCAGGAGGAGATTTTCCGGGAAAGTATACCCGGAAAATATAGTAAATTAGACGAGTTCGATGAAGGCCATCGGTGTGGCATCACCCCGTCGTGTTCGTGTTTTGATAATACGCGTATAGCCGCCATTACGCTCTTTGTACTCAGGCGCAATCTCTTCGACAAGCTTCTTGGTGCTGGTCTTGCATTGCAGCATGGCAAAAATGGCACGGTGTGCATTTGAATCACCAACCCGAGCCTTGGTAATCAAGCGCTCATAATATTTGCGAAGCTCTTTGGCCTTGGGTAGTGTGGTTTCGATCCGGCCGTGTTCAGTCAGTGCTATCGCAAGGTTTTTCAACAAAGCGGCACGGTGAGCAGAAGTACGACTTAGTTTACGATATCCATGTCTATGTCTCATGGGTGTCCTTTATGCTTTTAATTGTTCTATTTTTTTGATCAAGGCACTTCGTGTGGCATCAGGCAACGTGTGCTCTCCGCCGAATCCTTGCTCAACTAGGCACTCTTTGATTTCATCGAGTGATTTTTTTCCGAGGTTTTTAATGTTTTTGAGTTCGTTCTCACTCATCAAAACCAGTTCTCCAAGGTACTTGATCCCTGCACGGTCCAAAGAATTGAAACTGCGCGCACTCAGACCAAGAAGGTCCACGCCGACCAGCAAAGCTTTGAGTTCGTTGTTCTCACTCTTTCGTGTCGGTGTGCTTTCGATATCTACATCCAATACACCGTTGAAGACAGACATTTGACGGCTCATAGTGTTGAGTGCATTTGCAAAGGCTTCAACGGGTGTAATCTGACCATCAGTCTCAATATCGAAGACGATCTTTTCATAATCAGGATTATCTTCGACAAGTACATTGCTGATAGCGTAGTTGGCCTTGCGAACAGGGGTAAAGAAGGCATCAAGAGCAATACTTCCCTCAGCGACAGTATCCGCCAGGTCCTCACTAGGAACATAACCAATGCCCTTGGCGATCTCAATCGTAAAATTCAGTTCAGCGTCTTCGTTGAGCGTTGCCAGCACCACATCGTCATTGATTACACCAACTTGATCATTGACCAAGTCAGCTGCAGTAACCTCTTTGGGGCCCTTAAACGCATATGTAATGCTTGCGTGATCCAAATCAGTTTTGATCTGGAAACGGATACTTTTCAGGTTGATAATAAACATGGCAACATCTTCATGCATACCGCGAATAGAATCAAACTCATGTGCTGCCCCTTCGATCTTGAGGGAAATGGGAGCAAATCCAATCGAACTACCGAGGATCAGTCGTCTCAAAGGATGCGCCAATGTCACCGCATAACCGTTCTCGAAAGGATAAGCGATGATCTGCGCATTGTTTTGGCTGATCTCCTTGACTTCTACTTCGGTTGGCAGGAAGGGTGCAACTTTAATTTTTTTCATAGGCTAGCCTTTAGGGATTACTTGGAGTACAACTCGACGATCAAGCGCTCTTCTACCGGAATCGATATCTCTTCTCTTTCTGGAATACGGGTAAAGAGTCCAAACAATTTCTCTTTTTCCACATCTACCCACTCGACCATACCTGTTTGGTTGGTCAACTCAATGGCGCGTATGATTTGAGGATTGGCCTTGCTTTTCTCGCGAATTTCAATTTTCTGTCCAGCTTTAACGCGGTAAGAAGGAATATCAACTCGTTTGCCATCAACCAAAACATGTCCGTGGTTAACAAACTGGCGTGCTGCGGCACGTGTTGTTGCAAAACCCATACGATAGACCACGTTGTCGAGGCGTTGCTCGAGCAATTGAATCAAGAGCTCTCCGGTGTTGCCTTCACGGCGATTTGCTTCGGCAAAAAGTGAGCGAAACTGTTTCTCACTTACACCGTACATGAATTTTGCTTTTTGTTTTTCACGCAACTGAAGACCGTATTCACTGATCTTTGTGCGTCGCTGCCCGTGCTGACCCGGTGCGTAAGGACGCTTTTCGAGGGCACTTTTTCCCGCGAGACGTCGCTCACCTTTGAGTCCGAGATCAACACCAAGTCGTCTCTCAAGTTTTTCAACTGGACCTCTGTATCTTGCCATGGTATAACCTTTGTTTTTTCTCTATTTTTTATCACGTAAAAGCATCGCTGTGCAATGCAAACTGCGTACTAAAATTGCGTTCACTGCATTGCGTCTTAGACGCGACGCTTCTTGGGTGGACGACATCCGTTGTGCGGCAAAGGTGTAATGTCTTTGAACCACAAAACACGAATCCCCTCAACTGCTCCGATTGACTTGACCGCTGTATCACGTCCAGAACCGGGCCCTTGAACTTTGATTCCTACATCTTTGATGCCATGTTCTTTGGCTTTAGCCATGGCGTCATCAACGGCTTGTTGTGCCGCATACGGCGTTGACTTTTTGCTTCCCTTGAATCCCAAGGCGCCGGCACTGCTCCATGCAAGAACATTGCCCATCTCATCGGTTACTGTGATAACCGTATTGTTGAATGTTGCCGCAACATACACTACGCCTCTGGCGATATTCTTTTTTGCTTTTTTCTTTGCCATTCTTTATGCTCCTGTTTACGCTGCGCCGACGGTTTTGCGCTTGCCCTTGCGGGTACGTGCATTGGTCTTGGTCTTCTGTCCACGAACAGGAAGTCCTTTACGATGTCTCAGTCCACGATAGTTCCCCAAGTCCATCAAGCCTTTGATATCCATGGCAACTTTTTTCCGCAAATCCCCTTCGACCTGATAATTGTCTTGAATCTCTTTACGAATGGTTGCAGCATCCGCATCGGTGAGTTCATGCACACGCTTGTTGTAATCGATACCGGTCGCATCGAGTATCTTGCGTGATGTAGTCAGGCCAATACCGAAGATATAGGTCAGAGCATATTCCATTCGCTTGCTTTTGGGCAAATCAACACCTGCAATACGTGCCATATTTATCCTTGTCTCTGTTTGTGTTTTGGATTTTTACAAATCACGCGGACGACGCCTTTGCGCTTGATGATTTTGCAATCATCGCACATCTTTTTGACCGATGGTCTTACCTTCATGGTAATCTCCTGTTCTCTTTTTGCACCTTGTTTTTGCGTGGCCGGGCGAGTAATCAGCCCGACCAACCCTTGGGTAAGCGGTGCACGTTAGCCAAAGATTCTTCACGCAGTTTCCCTAAACCTATACAGAAATAGGGGAAGAGATTATATCTAAATAGGTATTAATGGATACTGATGCCCTCTCCAAAAATATATTTTATGGTTGTTGTAATTTTGTATCACAGCATGGGAAACAGTGCGAGATTAGTCATCTAATAATTTTCGATAATTCTGGGAGGTATTTATTGTGATAGGGTTTAAAATACTTGATTGCATCAGAATTGACAAGATCATGGGCACTTCATTCTGTGTTTGAGGCGCCCAAAATATTCCTGATTATTTGTAGCGAAATGTAATGCGGCCTTTGTCGAGACTGTAGGGAGTAAGCTCTACTTTGACCTTGTCGCCGGGGAGGATTTTGATGTAGTGCATCCGCATCTTGCCGGCAATGTGACAAAGGATCACGTGTCCATTGTCTAGCTCGACCCGAAAGGTTGCATTGGGGAGGGCTTCGATCACTTTGCCATCGATTTCGATTACGTCGTCTTTTGCCATAGGATTCCTTTTGTATTGTTCAATAGAATATATTCATCGTGAGCCTACGGCTCGGTCAGGATGACCGCGCGGCCATCCACCACTGCAACTTGATGTTCGTAATGTGCCGTACGTAGACCGTCACTGCTCTCAACGGACCATTGATCTTCTTCGCACACGACTGCATCTCCCTCTTTTTGACAAATCATAGGCTCAATACAAAAAACCATGCCGTTTTTGATCTTTGGGCCCTGATTGGGCTTGCCTTCAAGATAATTAGGGATGCTGGGTTCATCGTGAGGCTTGGTGCCAATCCCATGTCCCGCAAAATCCCGCAATGGTACATAGCCACGACCCACAATAAAGTCCTCAAGGAGCTTAGTGAGCTCTTTAAAACGCATCCCTGGCCGGATCGCATCGATCGCCATATAGAGGGCATCTCTCGAACACTGTATGAGGTCTTCATCCTGCTGAGAAATAGCGCCTATAGGCATAGTAATGGCTGCATCGCCATAGTAGCCATCCAGCTTGCTTCCGATGTCGATACCGAGAATATCACCTTCTTGAAGAACAGTATCCGTCGGTACGCCATGGATCACCACTTCGTTACGCGATGTGCACACAGCAGAAGGAAAGCCATAAAGCCCTTTGAATGCCGGCTCGGCACCAAGATCCCGCAAGTAGGCTTCTCCCATTGCATCGACTTCTTTGAGGGTCATGCCGACATGAACTTTTTCCTGAAGATACTGAAGTGTCTTGCCGACGATCTGCCCCGCAGCGCGGAGCTTCTCGATCTCAGCTGGTTTGCGCAGCACAATGGCCATTAGAGACCTACATTGCCCAGTGTTTCATACTGGTTCATGGTGCGTTGAGCTTCGATCTTGCGCATGGTATCCAGGGCAACCTGTACAATAATGAGTACCGACGTCCCTCCAAAATAAAAGGCCGCGCCCATGCCGTTGATAAAAATAAACGGCAGTGTAGAGATAAGACCCAAATAGATCGCGCCTGTTACGGTCAATTTGCTGGCAACATCATTGAGGAATTCTCTGGTGTGCTCACCTGGGCGAACACCGGGGATGAATCCCCCCTGTCGTTTGAGATTATCCGAGATATCCTTGGCATTGAACGCAATCGATGCATAAAAGAATGCGAAGAAAACAATGAGCAAGAACATAATAATATTGTACACCACTCCACCCGGTGCCAAAATATCAGCAACCTTGGTGACATAAGGGTTGGTGCTTGCTTGCAACAATGTCAACGGAAACATCAAAACAGCCGAGGCAAAGATCGGTGGAATAACCCCCGAAAGGTTGACCCGTACCGGAATGTAGTTCATCACCCGTTTATTTTGATTTTGCATGATCGTCTTGCGTGAATAACTGATCGGAACACGACGCTCGCCCAGCTCAACATAGATTATCACAGCAATCGTGAGAAAGATAATCGCCGCAATCGCAATCACTACGAGAAAACTCATTGTGCCTGCATTCACAGAAGAGATCGTATTGCTGATCGCCGCAGGAATGCCTGAAACAATTCCAGCAAAGATGATCAACGAAATACCGTTTCCGACCCCTTTTTGCGTGATCTGCTCTCCAATCCACATGAGCAACATAGTACCTGCCAACATCGAGAATGTCGCTAGAGCAACAAACGTCGTCATGTCAATCATTACGGCACTCTGACCATTGCTCCCTGTCATACTTTGAAGACCCATGGAAACGCCGATCGCCTGTACAATGGTAATGAAAATAGTGAAATAGCGGATAATCTGCATGTATTTCTGCATCCCATCACGTTCTTTCTTCATCTGTCCAAGTGCGGGGAAGGTGGCTGAAAGGAGCTCCATGACGATGGATGCTGTAATATAGGGCATAATCCCCAGAGATATAATACTTAAGCGTCTCAAAGCGTTGCCGCTGAACATGTTGGCCATGCCCAAAGCATTGTTGGTGTTTTGATCAAAGAAGTTTTTGATCACATCCAAATCGACACCCGGTGTCGGGATGTACGCCAACACGCGGTAGGCAAAAAGAAACCCCAGCGTAATGAGGATCTTTTTGGTTAGCGTGTTCATGATTAGTTACCGCTTGTGGTGATGGCGTCGTCTTTGATCTTGCTGGCCAATGCTTTGGCACTGGCACCGATCAATTTGACACGTGTAATATTTTTGCCAAGCTTGTGAACAGTACGGATCGTCTCAAGCGTGATCTCATCCAATTCTGCAACTGCTTTGATCTTCTCGACATTGATCACATACGGTTTTACAACACGTGAAGTAAAGCCGATCTTAGGAAGACGCTTGTAGAGAGGCTGTTGTCCACCCTCGAATCCACGCTTTTTGCTGTAGCCGCTACGTGATTTTTGACCGTTTTGACCACGGCCGGCTGTTTTGCCCGTTCCCGAGCCCTGTCCACGGCCGACACGTTTGCGGTTGCGGGTCGAGCCGGGAGCCGGTTGTAAGTTATGCAAACCCATAAATGCTCCTTAGCCTTTGATACGAGTCAGGGCTTGAATAGTGGCCCGGACTAGATTGTTGGGGTTGTTAGACCCGATAGATTTGGCAATGATATCTTTGATTCCGGCCAATTCGATCACGGGGCGTGCTGCGCCTCCGGCAATCGCACCTGTACCTTCAGATGCTGGACGCAATATGATGCGGCTGGCATTGAATTTGTGCTCAATATCATGGGCAATTGTGCTACCCTTGAGGTTGATTTTGACCAGATTCTTAAACGCGTCATCGACGGCTTTTTTGATTGCATCTGGTACTTCTTTGGCCTTGCCATATCCATAACCAACGGTACCTTTACGGTCCCCAACAACCACCAAAGCAGTAAAGCGGAAACGGCGTCCACCTTTGACAACTTTTGTTACACGGCCAATGTTGACGATGACTTCTTCGAAATCTTCTCTGTTAATGTTTTCCATTCACGCTTCCTTAAAACTTGATGCCGGCTTCGCGGAGTGCATCCGCAAAGGAAGCCACCGCACCGTGATACAGATAGCCGTTACGATCAAAAACAATAGTCTCGATCTTGGCGGCCTTGAGCTTGTCTGCCAAGTCTGCTGCGACTTTTTTGACATCTTCGCGATTGGCTTTGAGTCCCATTTTTCGACCATCTGCATACGCCAGTGTCGACCCAGCGTCATCGTTGATCGCCTGAGCATAAAAATGCTTATTGGAACGGAAGACACTCACACGTGGAAGTTCGGCTGTACCATGGATCTTGGCACGAACACGACGCTTGCGCTGGAGTGCGACGCGATTTTTCTTTTTCTGAATACTTTTCAACATGCTATCGCTCCCTTACTTCGCTGCGGTCTTACCGGCTTTGCGGACAATGACTTCATCAGTGTATTTGACCCCTTTGCCCTTGTAGGGCTCTGGCGGACGGAATGCACGGATTTCAGCAGCAGCTTGGCCAACGGTCTGTTTTTCGGTTCCATTGATTGTGATAATGTTCTTGTCGACTTTTACTTCAAGACCATCTGGAATCTCGTAATGCACTGGATGAGAAAAACCAAGCTGAAGCTCAAGGGTTTTTCCATTAACAGCCGCACGATAACCGACACCATTGATTTCAAGGGACTTGGTGAATCCTTTGTCCAGACCAATAATGACATTATTCAACAGTGCGCGATAGGTTCCCCAGTACGCAGAAGACTGCTTGTCTTCGCCGTTACGAGTCAACACTACACTGTTGTCTTTGATCTCGACGTTCACACGGCCGTGTGTTTCGAGACGCTTTTCCAACTTACCCTTGGTAGCAACAATGGCTGTTCCATCAACAGAAACATCAATTCCACTGGGGATTGCAACAGGTTCTTTACCTACTCGTGACATACGCCCCCCTTACCAGATACTGCACAGGACTTCACCGCCAGTGCCACGTTTGAATGCTTCTTCGTTAGTAAGCACGCCTTGTGAGGTCGATACAATCAAGATACCGTAACCATTTTTGAACCGCTTGATCTCTTCTTTGGCCTTGTAGACACGACGTCCAGGCTTGGAGATTTTCTTGAGTTCATTGATTACGGTCGTACCGTTCTCGTCATACTTAAGTACCACTTTGATACTTTTCTTTACCCCGTCTTCGCTTACGCTGAAGTTTTCGAGGTATCCCTTCTCTACTAGAATAGAAACGATGGCCTCAATGGTCTTCGAGTGCAACAAAGTGGTGGTGTCCAATTTGCGCTGTCCTGCATTTCTTATTCGAGTAAGAGAGTCTGCAATTATGTCTGTCATCATCTGCTACTCCTTGTTACCAG
>CAZCAZ010000022.1:0-9583 GCA_964496735.1 uncultured Nitratifractor sp.
TGCTCAGGTAATCGTAATCGAAAGCTTCCAGCGCGGCATACTGGCTCAGCGTCGGAGCGGAGATATAGAGGTTTTGGGCGATGATCTCGGCTGGGCGCACGAGAGCCTCAGGGAGGATCATCCAGCCGATCCGCAGGCCGGGCATCGTGAAGTATTTGGAAAAGCCATTGATGACGATCGCCTTATCGGAAAACTCCAGTGCGCTCGCAGCCGGCTCGCCATACACCAAGCCATGGTAAAGCTCATCGGATATTAGCGTGATTCCCTCCGCCTCGCAATAGCGTACCAATGCCTGAAGGTTCTCACGCGAATAGACCGTGCCGGTGGGGTTGGAAGGGGAAGAGATATGCAAAACATCCATGGAGTGACCGCGTAAGTGTGACGGGGTCAGCTGGTAGCCGTCTTCGGCACCGATCGGCAGAAAGAGTGGCTCGACATCTACCATATGGGCAAAGTTTTTATAGCAGGGATAAGAAGGGTCGGTCAGCCCCAACACTCCGTCCTGTTCAAGGGTCAGCAAGTACGCGATCAGAAATGCCGTACTTGTACCTGGCACGATCAAGATTCGACCCGGATCTACCTCGATATTATAGTCATGCTGATAGTGCTTGGTAATTTTTTCACGAAGTGAGAGAAGTCCGAGCGTTTCCGTATAAGCAAATTGCTGCGCATCAACCGCTTCATGCAAAGCAGTGATGACAAGGGGTGATGGAGGAAGATCAGGCTGACCAATCTCAAAATGGATTGTATCCGTGTATTGTTGCGCCTTGCGGACGACATCCATGACCCGAAAAGGCTGAATCTTATCCCTGATCATGGATCGTATCACTGCTTAACAATGCGTTGAGAGTGTGCCCTCACGCACCGCCCGATAACTCTCCTCGCCCACCAGATGTCGGACAATCTCTAGCCCGAAGCAGATCGCCGTACCAGGCCCCTGAGAAGTGATCACTTTGCCATCGATTACCACTTTTTCATCGGCAATACGATCGGCAGGACGGATCTGCTCTTCAACACTGGGGTAGCAGGTATAGCGTGGACTAAGTACTCCGGCGACATGCAGTGCGTAGGGAGCCGCGCACATCGCAGCGACCCACTTTCCTGTTGCAGAAAAATCCTTCAAAATCTGCTGAGATAGAGGGTTTTCTGCCAGATGGTTTGTCCCGCCCCATCCGCCGGGCAATACGACTATATCGTACTCTTCGACCATCACAGTTTTGAGCGAGACATCTGCCTGAACCGTGATGCCATTGGCACCAAGAACCAAATCACTTTCAAACTCACCGGGCAGGTATGCACTCTGCACTTCCACCCCACCGCGTCGCAGGATATCAATAATCGCAATCGCTTCAATCTCTTCAAAACCTTCCGCCAATGGAACCAATGCACGTGCCATGTTCTACTCCTTGAATGCAATTGAATTTGCTGAGGCGAAGGCGACCAAGGAGCGCTTCAGGCTCGAAGGGTCGCCAAAGGCGATTAGCGACGCGAGCTATCGCGCTCACCTCGGCAACAAAATAAAGTCTATTTTGCCTTTTCGAGGTACTTTCCCTCAACCGTATCGACCTTGATGCTCTCACCTTCGAGGATGAAAAACGGTACTTGCACCACCGCGCCACTCTCAAGAGTTGCCGGTTTTTTTCCACCTTGCGAGTCTCCCTTGAAGTTGGGTGGTGTTTCAACAATTTTAAGAACAACAGTTTGAGGTATCTCAACCGAAATCGCTTTGCCATTGTGAAAAAGGATTTCTGCTTCCATTCCATCAATCATATAGTCAAAGGTCTCTTTGCCAACTTGCTCATGCGTCAAGCCAATCTGATCAAAGGTCACGGTATCCATAAATTGGAGAAATTCGCCATCATCATAGAGGTACTGCATGGTTTTTTGCTCCAACTCGGGTGTCTCAAATTTGTCGCCTGCATGGACCGTCTTGTCGATGACTTTTCCTGTTTGAAGGTTTTTGATCTTCATTCGGACAAATGCAGCCCCTTTTCCGGGCTTGACGTGCTGAAACTCAGTGACTTTGAACGGGTTGCCGTCCAACTCAAGGCGTTTGCCTTTTTTAATATCTCCCATGCCGATAACTGCCATACTTAATGCTCCTGTAACTTAGATGAGCGATTATACCAACATGGGGATAAAAGTAGGATGCACGATGATGCATCCTACTGAAAAAAAGAACAAAGGGGAATTAAATAGTTGCTGTTCGTACACTAATGCAGGCATCAAGCTGATCAAGCTGATCAATCAGTTCATCGGTCACGTCATCATCAACGCGCACTACAGCCAGTGCCTGACCTTTGCCATCCCTTCCGAGACGGAAATCGGAAATATTGATATGATGTTCAGCAATGATGCGCCCTACATCACCGATGACACCAGGCTCGTCACTGTTTTTGAAGAGGATGAGACGGCCTTTGGGTTCCAGATCAAGCGTATAACCATCGATATCGACGATCCGCTGTGACGCTTCAAATACCGTGCCGCTCACTCGAAGCACATTGCCATTTTGCGTGCCCAAACGTATGGTCAAGAGATTTTTGAGTCCACTTGTGTTGGGAAGCTGCTCTTTGAGGATCTCCATACCGCGCTCTTTGGCAATATACTCAGCATTGACATAGTTCACTTCGTCTTCAGCCAATGCACTGCTGAGTGACCCCACGGCTGCAAAGGTGGCTAATGAATCAATGTAATCCGATATTGGCCCCTCCGTACTGATCTTGAGTGACCCAATTCCGCTGCGTGTAAGCTGAGCGCTCATGTGCCCTATCTTCTGGGACAATTCAAGGTACGGACGCACAAAGTCGGGTAGTTCACTCTCTTTAATCGGTAGATTCAGGGCATTGGGATATGAAATCCCTTTGGCTGCTGCTATAGCATTCTCAGCAGATTGGATCGCTATATTCTGCTGTGATTCTCGTGTATTGGCTCCAAGATGGGGCGTCACAGTAATGTTGTCCAAATCAAGCAATGGATTATCGATCGCCGGCTCTCCGTCAAAGACATCAATACCAGCCATGGCAACTTTGCCACGCTTGAGCGCATCATACAAGTCTTTTTCATTGTACAGCCCACCACGTGCAACGTTGATGAGTATGACACCATCTTTCATTCGAGCAATTTCTTTTGCTGAAATCATATCAATGGTCTCTTCATTGCGGGGAGTATGAATCGTAATGATATCGCAGGCCAAAATATCCTCAAAATCCGTCGTATAGGTGATATCCAGATCCGTTGCCTTGGTCGGATCAATGTATGGGTCATACGTAATCACATCCATCTCAAATGCTTTGGCACGCTTGGCGACACGAGTGCCGATATTGCCGAAGCCGATTACACCCAGTTTTTTATCCTTGAGCTCGGTACCGTACCAGTCCTGACGTCTCCAAACGCGATCTTGTTTGAGGTTGTTATGGGCATAAGGGAATTTACGCACACAACTAAGCATATGCGTCATGGTCATTTCGACAGCAGCAATGGTGTTGGCAGTGGGGACATTCATGACGACAATCCCCTGCTTGGAACAGCCTGGAATATCGACATTATCTACCCCGACTCCAGCGCGAACGATTGCCGTCATGTTGGTGGCATGGTCGAGAAAATACTGATCCACGTCCGTCGAACTTCGGGTGATCGCTACGTGTGCCTGAGGAATAATAGTCTCTACTAGAGTATTTTTGGGTTCATCGGCAGCATTGATTAGGGTGATATCGGGGTGCGCCTCGAGAAGTTCGAGGCCTTTTTGGTGGATGTGGTCACAGACCACAATAGTAAGATTTTGCATACTTGGGGTATCCTGACTAAAACTTATTTGAGCTTATCTTTGATCAAGTCTCCGAGCGTCATGCTATCGTCCTGCTGTGCATTCAGGTGGTCCAAGGCTTCGCGTTCTTCTTGGCGCTCAAGCCGCTTGACGGAAACACGGATGCGGTCATTTTTGGCATCAATGAAACTGATCACGCCTTTGATCTCCTGGCCGGGCTCAATCTCATCAAATTTGATCGGATGAAGATCTTCGACACGAATCAAAGCATCAACATTGGCGTCAAGTGCAATAAAGACACCGAACTCTTTTTTGTCTTTGACTGTACCTGTCACGATATCGCCATTCTTGTGTGTACTGGCAAAAGCATCGACCGGTGAGTCTTCCAATGCTTTTTTGCTAAGTGAAATTTTTCCAGCTTCGGTATCAATCTTGATGATTTTTACTTCCACTTCTTCGCCAGACTTGAACAACTCTTTGGCATTGACGCTCTTGTCCCAAGATGTCTCTTGGTTGTGCAGCAGTCCTTCGACACCATCAAGCTTGACAAAGGCACCAAAATCGGTCAAAGATGTTACAGTACCAACAACAACATCACCAACACGATGTTTGCGAGAGAACGCTTCCATTGGCTTGGGCTGAAGGCTCTTGAGGCTGACGCGTAGACGACGTTTTTCGTTGTCAATTTCAATCACTTCTACGTCGATGTCTTCTCCGACACTTAGGTAGTCTTTGGGGTGTTTGACATTTTTGTCCCAAGAGACCTCTGAGACATGAAGGAATGCCTCAAGGTCTTCACCAAGGTCGACAAAGACTCCATAAGGCTCAATATTACTTACGGTGGCAGTGACGGTATCACCTACACCGAGGATCTCGTTAATGTTTTCCCAAGGATCAGGATTGGCATCTTTGATTGACAATGAGAGGTGACGTTTTTTCTTGTCATAGTCCAGAGCAATGACATTGACCTCGTCGCCTTCCTCGAAATATTTCGAAGGATTAACGGGTCCTTTGTGAGAAATCTGTGAGTAGTGAACCAAACCATCCATTCCGCCCACATCAACAAACATACCGTAGCTGGTAATCTTCTTGACAACTCCAACAACAGGATCTTTGGTCTCAAGCAGACCGTCGACAATTACTTGTGCCTTGGCCTTGTCACGCTCGATCAATTCTTTGCGTGATACAACGACTGAGCCTCTCTCTTTGTCTGCTTTGACGATCACGGCTTTAACTTTTTTGCCAATAGGGTCTACTTTTGCACTCAAATATGAGAGCGTACGTGGCATAAAGAATTCCAAACCGTCTACTTCGACGACATAGCCGCCTTTGTTTTTCTTGGTGACGACGCCCTCTATTATGTATTCCTGCTCTGGATCATATGCCTCGATAAAGGCATTCAAAGCTTTGCGTTTCTTGGCTTGCGCAAACGAGACACGTCCGCGCCCCAGAGTCAACACTTCAATCTTGTCACCGACAGCAAAGGGAATGTTCCCCTCGTCGTCGCGCACCTCATTTAATGAGAGGTTGGCATCTGCACCACCGCCAATATCCACTATCAATAAATCTTCATCTTCAACAATCTTGACAATAGTTCCAGTCACGAGATCATTGCGTGACTCAGTTTTTTTAAATGACTCTTCCAGCATTGCTTCAAAGTCAACGTCCTCTATTTCGATATCTTCGAGCTTCATGTACCCTTCCTTCATCTTACCTAGTTTGCCGCAATTATACCTTTTTTTATTTAAGAGCACCTCCATACTCGGCAAGAAAGAAGAAATTTATACAGATATCTCCTCTATTTTGTCTACAACATTTTGAACTATCCAGTCCGGAGACGAGGCGCCGGCACTGATTCCGCATAACTCTTTGCCTTGAAACCACTCGGGCTTTATCTCTGCTTCATTCTCGATCAAATAACTGTCGGAGCAATAATTTTTTGCAATCAGATGAAGCTGCTTGGTATTTGAAGAATGCTTGCCCCCGATGACGATCATCACATCTGCTCGTCTGGCAAGCTCTGCTGCTGCATCCTGGTTTTCAAAGGTTGCATTACAAATTGTATTGAAAACCCGTACTTCTTTTGACAGAACAACCAATTTCGCGACAATTTTGGTAAAGTCAGCCGGCCGTCGAGTTGTTTGAGCGACAATGGCCACCTTGGATTTGAGTGGCAGCGAATCAATCTCTTCTTCATCTAGCACCACAAAAGCATTGCGATCATCCTCAGCATAACTCACTACACCTCGGATTTCCGGATGGTTTTTGTCTCCGAAAACGACAATACTGTATCCTTCTTTGCTCATTTTTGCCACAATGGTTTGAGGGGTGGTCACATAAGGACATGTGGCATCAATGATCTTTTTTTTCTGCGTCTTCAGCTCAGCCAGTTCGTCACGGGGGATGCCGTGGGTACGAATCACGATGGACTCATGCGCTTCTGCCTCCTGCAGATCTTGTGCCAAACCAATACCAAAGCCATCCTTGAGACGATCAATCTCGTCTTTGTTGTGGATCAATGGGCCATACGTAACGCTGCCTGGGTTCTCTTCGGCTATTTTAATAGCTCGCTTGACTCCGAAGCAAAATCCATAAGCACTTGCTAATTCTATTTTCATGGGTTACCCTTTTGTGATCTGCTCTAGCAGAGAATAAAAATTTGGAAAAGACGTATCGACACAGGCAGTATCCTCTACTTCCATACCGCATAGCAGCCCCGCTATAGAAAAACTCATGGCCACACGATGATCGCCAAAACTTTCCACTACGGCTGAGTGCAAGGTGCCGCCTATAATGGCATACCCATCGTCAAACTCTTCTGTCTGTATGCCAGCTTCTCCCAGTCCCGTCAATACAGAGGCGATACGATCGCTCTCTTTGACGCGTAGTTCGGCAGCATTGCGTACCGTGCTGCGGCCCTGTGCCACTGCCATTGCAATCGCTAGTGCAGGCAGTTCATCGATAAGCCACGCAATGTTTTTGGCTACATCAACTGCCTGCAGCGTGCCATTGTATGCGATGCGGATATTTCCGATCGGTTCATAGCGACTCTCCAGCTCCATCATTTCGATTGTCGCGCCCATCTGCTCCAAAATGCGATAAGCCTCGATGCGTGTCGGATTGAGTGAAACATTTTGGATCGTAACCTCTGACCCGGGAATGATCGCTGCTGCTACTGCGAAGAAGAATCCACTCGAAGGATCGGCCGGTACAAGGATATCCAGGGGTTCCAGCGGCTTATCAAGTGGTACGATCTCGATCCAACCATCTTGGGCTGTCCGAATATCTGCACCCATCCCCCGCAGCATCCGCTCCGTATGGTCTCGACTCAGGAGCGACTCATGGTATCGACTCACGTTGTCCGATCTCAGTGCAGCCAAAATCAAGGCAGATTTGACTTGTGCTGAGTCGATAGGCGAGTCATAACTAAAGGCCTTCATCGCTCCACCACGTATCTGCAACGGTGCCAGATTACCCTCTTGACGACCATCAATGCGAGCGCCAATGCTTCGCAATGGACGCACGACACGGTTCATGGGGCGTTCACGCAAATAGCTGTCGCCAGTCAAAATGAAACTCCCCTCAATTCCACTGAGTAGGCCACAAAAAAGCCGCATGCCTGTCCCAGCGTTTCCACAGTCAAGGACATCATCAGGCTCTCGTAAGTTCGTCGGTGGAACAATGGTCATCCTCTCACCATCATGAAGAACCTGCGCGCCAAGTTGCTCGACAATACGAAGCGTATTGAGGGTGTCTTCGCCCTGGAGAAAATTACGGACAACAGAAGGGCGGTCACTCAGCAGTGCAAACATGGCTGCGCGATGTGAGATCGATTTGTCCGGAGCGATATCAGCGATCGTTGCACAAAAACCACGGGTGACCGGTGCGATCGTGTTGTGCCTTATCGCAGTGTCGCTTGACATTGGTTTTCCAAGGATTTCAATACGGCTTCGACTGTTTCATCGATAGCTTTTTCGGTCAGCGTCTCAGTGGAGGACTGCACAAAGAGACGTACCGTCACGCTCTTGCGGCCCTTGAGACTCTCGTCTTCATAGACATCCACGACATACAGGCGTCGAAGCAAGGGGATGTCTACCGAGGCAACCGCACGATGCATTGCTTGGTATGGCATGTCACCGGCCACCAAAACACTGATATCTTTGTGGACGCCTTGAAAATTTGAAACAGGGCGCACCAAAGTATGGCGTGGAAGCAAAGCATCCAAGTCCAGTTCTGCGATAAATGTCTCGCCCAGATCATAGGCCTGAGCGACAGTAGGGTGCAACTTGGTGACATACCCAATGGCCCTTCCATGCTGCCGCAAGGTTGCAGACTGATACGGATGGATAAGTGCATTATCTTCTTCGCATTCAACCAGTCCAAACGCACCAATAACATGCCCAAGCTTTTCAATAAAGTCTACAAAGGTGACAGCAGGAGGCTTGCCGTGATTGACAACACTTTCCCTCTCTTTGTGTCCGCTCCAGGCAAATAGAATCCGTTCAGTCTGCTGACGCTTTGCGTCAAAAACTGCACCAATTTCAAAAAGGGGAATTCGTTTGATCCCATAGCTGACATTGCGTTTGAGTGCCTCGAGAATATTGACCGTCAGCGTCGTGCGCAGCGTGTTGAGCTCTTCGACAATGGGATTGACCACATCCAGCGGTGCCTCAACCGTTGGAAAGCCATAGTCTACCAGTGTGGGACGCGCTGCAAATGCATACGTCACAGCTTCGTAAAAACCAGATGCAACGGCTCGTTGACGCAGGTCACGCTTGAAGCGATATCGCCGAGTGGCGTCGTTCATGCGATTATGTTCGGTCATCACTAGGGGCTTGGCCTCAATGTTGTCGATCCCCCTCATGCGCAAGACCTCTTCCGCTACGTCTTGAATATTGACAATATCGTGTCGATGGGGCGGAATACGGACGGCAAATGTCTCGGCCATGCCTCCACGCATTGTAAAGCCCAGGCGGTCCAAAACTTTATAGACAACCGTTTTGCTTAGAGGGTTACCAACAATGGCACTCAATACATCCACTGATACGCTTAGCATTCGATCATGGCGTCGTGCCAAAACAGTAAGATCCCCTTCATAAAAACGGCATTGACTGACCGAGGAATACATGTTGCGAAAATAGACCGCCCCCAGTGAGAGCTGAGGTTCGCTGCCGCGTGATGTGTTGTAGTACAGGGTATCGGTTTTGAGCTTTTGGGTAGCAACAGTCTCCACCAACAAGTTTGGCTCGATATAACTAGCGACAAACAGGACTTCGCGTACATCGTCACCAGCCGCATGCGCGTCATTATGGTTGATTCCGATGGCCGAGAGGACGCGATCGTTAGACGAAAGCGTCACAAGGCCTTGTTTTCCATGGTGCACATCCAGTGCAATCATACCGGAATTTTCGCGAAGTGGTTTCGCGTCGTACGCATGCAGTATGACACCTGTAGCATGCGTAGCATAACGCACGAGCGATGCCATGCTGCCTTCGGGAGTCAGCGCCACGAAGGCGAGACGCAGTTGCGTCAAAAAAGTACTTCCAAGTTCGTCATTTTCTGCCAATATAAACAAGAGATCTACCGGAACATCCCGATCGCTGCGAACCGTCACTTGGCGTGCCATGCCGGTTTTGGTTGTCAAATTTTTATTGAGTTTTATTGGGAACATGGGACGATCAAATGCTGCACTCAAATCGCGTGCCACACCATGGATGCTTAGGCAGTCACCCCGATTGGCTGTCAATTCCAGCTCAATCACCGTGTCAGCTACTTTGGGGTAGCTGTTCAGTTCTCGTCCAATTTCAAGCTCACCGATGC
>CAZCAZ010000022.1:9683-16512 GCA_964496735.1 uncultured Nitratifractor sp.
TCAGCTACTTTGGGGTAGCTGTTCAGTTCTCGTCCAATTTCAAGCTCACCGATGCTTTCGTCCAGGATCATGATCCCGTCACCCATTTCAGGCAAGCCCAGCTCCTTGCTTGAGCACACCATCCCAAAACTCTCAACCCCACGCAGCTTGGCTGGCTTGATCTTGAAATCCCCCGGCAGTACGGCACCAATGGTTGCCACGGCCACATACTCGGCATCCACAACATTGGCAGCGCCGCAAATGATTTGCTGAAGTTCACCTGTGCCAATATCAATACTGCACAAACTCAGTTTGTCTGCGTCAGGATGCTTGCCGCACGCAACGATTCGGCCGACAACAACCTTTTCTGGAATCGTATGCGTCTTGAAGCTGTCTACTTCGAGACCGATGGCATTGAACGTTTTGTAAAGTGTGTCGTTGGTGATGCCCTCAAGGTCTACAAACTCCTCAAGCCAGGTACGTGTTACAATCATTTGAACTGCTCCAATAAACGAATATCCCCTTCAAACAAACTGCGCAGATCGGGGATCTTGTGCAACAGCATCGCAAAGCGCTCTACGCCAAGTCCAAAAGCGTAGCCGCTGACGTTCTCATAACCGACCGCTTTGAATACGTTGGAATCAACCACACCCGAGCCCAGGACTTCCAGCCAACCAGTGTGCGAACAAACACGGCACCCCTCGCCTTCGCAGAAGATGCAGCTAATATCCACCTCAGCCGAGGGCTCTGTAAAAGGGAAAAAACTCGGACGAAACCGCACCGCAACATCCCCGAACATGTAATGAAGAAAATCGGTCAAAATGTATTTGAGATTGGCAAAACTTACTTTGCCCTCTTCTTCAACCACCAGCCCCTCGACCTGATGAAACATCGGTGTATGGGTCAAGTCATAGTCGCGACGAAATACTGATCCGGGTGCAATAATCCGAATGGGGGGCTTTTGCTTCATCATTGTGCGGATCTGCACCGGCGAGGTATGAGTCCGAAGCAGGCTGCCGTCACCAAAATAAAAAGTGTCCTGCATGTCCCGAGCTGGATGAAACTTGGGAAGGTTTAGGGCTTCAAAATTGTGAAAATCATCCTCGACCATTGGGCCAGTCTCTACGGCAAAATTCAATGCGACAAAGTAATCAATGATTTTGTCCATCGTAGCCGTGACGGGATGCAGTGCGCCCTGCTCAGATGCTTGCCCATAGAGTGTCACATCGATCGCTTCATTGCGCAGTGTTGCCTCAAGGGCCTCTTTGGCCAGCTGGGACAGTCGTTGATCAAACACGGATTGCAAGGCTGATTTTTTCTTATTTAATCCTTCTGCAAATGCCTTTTTTTCGGGTCCAGGCACGTCCTTGAGTTTCGCAAACTCAGCAGCTAGGATTCCTTTTTTTCCAAACACCTCAACCCGCACCTGCTCCAGGCTATCTAGCGATTCAGCTGCTTCTATTTTTGTGCGTAAATTTTCCATGAGACCTCTGTTTTCTCAAATATAATTGTTTATAAAGATAAACCTGATTTTATCCAAATTTTGCTAAAACTCTATTGTGCTATAATGTTCTAAAATAAACATTAAGGATACCTTCATGTGCCTATTCTGCCAAATTGTTTCTGGAGAAATTCCCAACAACACGGTAGCGGAAAACGAGCAGTTTCTCGCCTTTCATGACCTCTACCCCAAAGCCCCGATTCATGTCCTCATCATTCCAAAAAAACATGTGGCCTGCTTCCAGGATGTCGATCCGGATACCATGGCGGGCTTAACGGATTTTGCCCAAGAAGTCGCCCGAAAGATCGGCGTTGATCAAACAGGATACCGCCTCATCACCAACAACGGATCCGATGGAGGCCAAGAGATTCCCCACCTGCACTTCCACATGCTTGGTGGCGGCAAACTCAAATGGGATCACTTTCACGAAGATACCCATAAAAATATTTAACGAACGCCAAATACTCTTCGACTAAGCACTCGGTATTCCGTCGCCGAGGGCTCATGGATCCCCAGTTTTCCTGCCGCCTTGGGGTTGACGAGGGAGTAGCCAAGCTCCGCTTCGACTCTGTCGCCCTTTTGCAGCACAACATTGAACGTTTCTACGCGACGTTCAAGCGCTTTGATGGACGTATCCTTGATCACTGTATCGGCCAGCCAGGGCATCGACGGCTTCCCCTGTGTTCCAATAATTCGGACATACGTCCTTGGTGGCAATATCTGCACTTTGTCTCCTCGATAAATCGAGATCTTTAGCATCGCCAGGCGCAAGGGTTGAGCAAAGAGCGTATGGGTCGCTTCGTTGTGCACTGTCACTGTAAAGCCCTGTTTTGTTTGGGCAAAAGAGAGCTTGAGGTACTTGCCCAAATCCTTCAGGGAAAGGTTGCGGATCGATATCGCATGCGAAGCATGCGTAGTTGCCTGCTTGAGGTTGACAAAGGATCCAGGCTTACGAGGCATATGGCAGCTTACGCAAGTTTCCTTGCTCTTGCCTTGCTTATATCCAAAATCACAAATAGCGAATTGCTTTGCATTTTGCTTATGGTCATGACAGCCCAGGCACATTGCACCCGTGTAGTACCCCTCATTGCTGTAGTCAATATCATGGTACGGAGAACCGGTCGTGCCTTTAGATAATCCAAAAAAATGGGATGTTGTCTTGAAAAGCACCTTTTGGCCTTTGCGCTTGGGGTCAGCTGAGTAGAAATATTTTTCTTTGCTGTGGATGACATTGCTGTTAGACTTGGCATGCCTCTCGATGCTTTCGATCCGATGGCAGCCTTGGCAAGAGATCGGCTCCTGTGTTTGCGCAAGATTTTCAACGGGGAGCCCTCTACCATCCTTAAGGGAATGATCCGAGGGAGTGTGGCACTTGGCGCAGGTGTATTTCTCACGTTTTTTGTTGGGATGCTTGTCCCAGATGGCCTTGTGAATCGGGTCATTAAAAGTCGAAGAATGGGCGTGCATGGATCGCTGGTACTCAGCGTAAATCACCGGATGGCAGGCCTTGCATGTGGTGCTTTCAAGCTTGGCATCAGCCCAAAGCACCGAAGACCATACCGCAAACAACAAAAAGATATAACGTATCATGAATAGCCTTTAGAAAAATAAGGCGGATTTTACTCCAATCGCACGCTGATTTTCATGACCAAGATCAAAATCGGTACTTGACTCCAACTCGGTATTGAATATGCTTTTCAACAGCAGGATTATAAAGCATCTCCAGTGTCACCGGTACCGTATAACGATGCAATACCAGCAGGTCCGCTTCGACACCGGCGACACTCTCGTATTGGATATTTGATTTCCCATTGCCCATATTCACAGCATAGACACGCTGCTTGAAGTATAGACTCTCACGTTGAAGCGAGAAGGGGATATGGTAGTTATAGTGAGTCAAGTTTAGCACCTTGTAGATCGCCGCTTCTCCCATCATTGCCGACTGCACATAATGCGTACCAGCCAATGTCTGGATATTCATGACGGCTCGGTCAGCTCGGGAGGCACTGCCCCCCACCTTGATTCCCTTTTGCTCTCTCCCTTTCATTGCGGAGCTTCGCATGTACGCACCCCGTAGGCCGAGATAAAATTCTCCCGGTATGTCGTGCATCCACTCAGCACGCAACCCTTCATATACGACTCCACGATCATAAGATACGAAACCCGACAGCCCCATCAATTCATTGGGATATTTGCTGTATCCGTGCTGGACTCTTTTCTGAACGCCCATCGAGAAAGTAAGGGGTCGACGCTCGTCGTGCCCATACGGCCTAGCGTATGCCAGTGTAGCCGAACCTCGCCAGTAACCTTGAGCAAGAAACGGAAGGCTTAGGTATGCGCTGTATCCCCATACGTGACCAAAGCCTTGTCGATAGCCCTGGTGTCGTTTTATTGCCGTAATTGTTCCACCAAAGTGAAGCGGGTATGCACTGTTGGCATAGCTTGCCTTTAGCAGAGTCTGCTGTTTTTGGTATGCCATGACGAATGAAAGGCTGTTTTGCCACAGCGGGTCAACAAAATGGACTTTCAAGGAAAATTGAAAACCATACTCTTGGTCATACTTGCTCTCGCTCACAAGGCTACTATAGTGCAACTGAGCTGGCGCCATATAGTCAGCAGGAGCCGCCATGCCAGAGTCATGAAACTCCCTATCCCTCAAACGAATTGTCCGGAACGGCATTCGATACGTCGCCACCGATGCCGGGCGTGGATGCAAAACAATCGAACGGATCGTATAGCCATCTGCTCCAATAGTCTGCACCATTGCGCGTTTGCGGCCTAGAAGCTTGAGATCAAGCACGTCATCTCCGACAGCAACCCGCTCGATACGGCCACGCCGATCCACGCGATACGCTGTCGATCCATGCACCGAAGGGGCTGTGAAATAGACGCGTCCTCTCTCATCCACATCGACGACACGACCGTCGTGCCCCGAATACGATGTTAATGCCTGATGATTGCGGTAGAGAATACGCTGCTCTCCTTGTTGTCGGAAATAGTACAGATCATTCCCGCGCACCAGCACCGAAGAGTTCACGACACCATAATACTCCTTTCCAACATACAGATGCGGCTCATCCCAGGACTGCGCTACATCAAAATAGACCCAACGACCATCACGTAGCTTCCCTTGCATCACCTTGCCCTCTGTGCCAGGCACCAGATAACCCTCTTGATCAAAGAGGCCTATTTTTGTCGACCTCGGGCTTACATGGGCGCTGCTAATCGTGCTGTATTTTCCGTTCCATGCAAACAGTTTTCCCGATCGCCAATCCCCACTGCGCATTGAAGTCTTGCCTGACGAATCAACCTGCAGCAGCTTCGGTGCCGATCTCAGATCACCAACCAAGGCCACAATCTTTCCACCGTCATGCTCCAAGTTGCTCAGCTGTTGCGATCGGGCTATGGCTCTTGCGTGTGTCGCCACGAAGCCTTGATGCTCTCTGCGTACCGTTGCTTGAAACTCCCGTATAAGCGTCACAAAATCCTTGCCAAAATGCTTCCGGAAAACCGAATTGCCAAAAAAGGGTAGTGCCTGAGATGCATACGATTTAAAATAACTGTTGACCTTCTTGATGCCGTATTGGCGCACCAAAAATTTCTGGAAATGCCCTCCGACAAGGTAAAATTTCTCCCCGTATGGAAAAGCCAGCGTTCGGTTGTACATCTTCTCTGGTGTGATATTGCCCGCCCGTGCCTGCGTCACCGTCTCCGCCAGAGCATGCCCCGACCAGAGTCGCCCTCCGTTACCAAAACGCGATTCGTTGAGCATAGCATTGCCTTCGAGAATAAAGCTGCTTTCCGTCCCATTAGGTATGGGAAACATAGGGAAAAAAAGAGGGTTGATAACCGGTGCGTTGCCTCCGATAACATGAGCTAGCTTGGACAGGGTGTTTTCTTTGGGATTGAGTTGATAATTATGGGCTGTTTCGTGGATCAATAGTGTGCGCAGCCATGACGTAGAGCTAAACATATCGTAGTTACTGGCACCGCCACCATAAAAAACTTGTTCGTTCAATGGAAGTTGAGTCGAAAACCCGTTGGCGATTTGGTTATTTTGCGAGGCCAGATTAAGATAGAGTTTCTGATCGAGCCGGTATCCGAATTCTTGTTCGTATTGCCGCATAACCCAATGCTGATATCGGGATATTTTGTTGATACTTATCTGACTGTCAGCTGGATAGACATACGCCGTTTGATTGCCGTCTTGTGTGAGATAATTGTCTGGCACGACCGGTGCAGCAAAGCCTACCGCCCCTGCAAGCACCAGCCAAACCATGACTTGTCTCATCGGCCACTCACCACCAGATCATCAAATGATGTCGCTGCGTCGGCTTTGGTCCACACTCCGATATATCCTGCCTGCTTCATTGCTGTATCGTGCTTATCGAGGTATGGCTTGTCGTCTAGCCATCCGGTGAGATGATCACCTTTTTGGACAATTTTCATGGTGTGCCACCCCTCAGACAACTTCACATTGGCCGAGGCTATTTCTGACCGCACACCATCTATCACGGTATACAAGCGAAAGTTATCCTCCAGTGGATTGAATCGTGCAACATAATAATTCTTCGCATCCTTCACGCGCCAGATCAGACCGCCGCCTTGATCCATTCGCCCCGTATTGGCGCGAAAGCGCACAGTGAGATTGACATCTTTGAGTGAGATGCTTTTCGTGTAGCATAGATTGAATCCACTTGGAAAACCCATAAGGCCTTGCGTATTTTCCACCATAGAAAGCACCTGCCTGCCCGAGGGGGCCTTCGGGTCAGCTTGGACTTCCCAGCGAGAGGTACATTCCCAACCCGAAGGAGCCTTCCCTTCTGTCAGCGCATCAAACGCAAACGTCTCCGCCATAAGCATCCCTGCACTCAAGCCAAATACCGATACAATTTTTATCACTGTCATATTGTGTCCCTTGTCAAGATTATATCAAATATTACCCATTAATCTCCCGCAATTCCATTTCATACTCCGCCAATATCACTTCATCAGCTTCTGTAGCAATTTCCAGCCGCTCAAACAAGGCATCGATCGCCTGCTGCACCAGGCCAATCTCCCGAGAGAGCTCCATGATCATGTCATTGTCTCCTGCACTGGAGGCTGATTCTAGCGTGGTGTTCTTGGCTGCTATCTCCCCTTCCAGTCTCTCAATCTCCTTTTCACATGCTTCTATCTCTTTGATATAAGGCCTCCGGGCTTCGTTGCGTTTTTTAGTGAGGGCTTTTCGGAGCTGTTTCTGCTCATGATAGTTGGTCTTGGGCTTTTTCTTCTTGGGCTTGATGCCCTCTTCTTCCTCCCAGCCTATCTTGGCGAGGAACTCATCATACGTCCCGTCAAAATACTCTG
>CAZCAZ010000023.1:0-16213 GCA_964496735.1 uncultured Nitratifractor sp.
TGAAGATTTCGTATGTTTTCACCCCGGCGTTCATCGCCAGCATCCCGCCGAGTGTGCCAGGGAGTTTGGCGCAGAATTCAAATCCGCCGATATCGTGCTTCCGGGCATATGAGACGATCCGCCCAGTAGGCATCGCCGCTCCGATCTCCAGCATGCCGTCTGCTTCCTGAATATAGGCAAAATCTTTTGAGAGCATCATCAGAGGCGGAGGAGCAGGCGAGACCAGCAGATTGTTCGCTCCGCCGATGAGATAGCGGTCATCGGGGACCGGGTCGCCCTTTTCGATCATGAGTACTTCGACGGGTTGTCCGATGCGGATGCTGGAGTAGGTGGAGAAATCTATTGTTTTAGTGAACATCAGCTGTTGCGAGTCTCCATATATTCTTTTGGTACCAAATAATCCTCTGTTTTGATCGGCGCTTCCCACATCCCGTGCTGGTAGCCGATTTCGTAGAGTTTGTCGAGCGCTTGCAACTGAAGGGAGCTGAGTTCGACGGATTCGTCTGAGGCGTACATGTCGAGGTATTTTGTCAGCATCTCGTCACTGATGCGGACGAGATGGTCCTGCTCCAGTTTGGTGCAGAGCTCTTCTTTGCGTTCGTTGGCGACTCGGACGCCGTCGACGAGGATGCGCTCAATCTCGATGGCGCGATCAAGCGGGAGGCTCCGACGAATGGCCATGCCGCCCAGAGGCAGAGGAAGCCCCTCGCCGGCGAGTTCGACCCAAATATCCCAGATCTCTTTTTCGACCTCGAGGCTCTCATCGAAGTCAAGGATGGATTCGTGAATGAGCACCCCGGCATCGACAATGCCATCGACCACTGCTTGTTCAATCTCGAGAAAATCCATATAGACAGGTCGGGCGTTGGGATAATAGAGGCGGAAGAGCATGGCGTTGGTGGTGTAGCGGCCGGAGAGGGCGACACGGAAATTGCGTTTGAGTTTTTTCTCTTTGCGGCGGATAAGTTTGGGACCGTAGCCTTCGCCGAAGCTCACAGCGGTGCGGAGCAGGGCATAGTCATCCCGGATCAGTGGATACATCCCGAAGCTGATAGCGCTGACATCGTAGGTGCCTTTTAACGCTTCGACGTTGAGGGTTTCGATATCGAGGCCGATATTGTCGAATTGGAGATTTCCAGTATCGACCCAGCCGAATTTGATGGCATAATACATGAAAATATCGTCGGCATCAGGTGAATGGGCAAGTTGAATGGTGTGGGTCATGGGTAGGCCTTCTTGGTAATGGTTGCATTTTATCATAGAACGACCAAAAAGGAAATTGAAGGCCACGATAGAAAAATATGACAATTTGACATATTTTTAAACCCTATGCTTTTTTTCCTCTACAATGGCATCAGAACTTATCTAAGATATTTAGATAAAATTCATTCAAACAAGGACAAGGACATGACAATGGCAATGGATCCACAAAAACAAAAAGCACTTGATATGGCGATCAAGCAGATCGACAAAGCATTTGGCAAGGGCACGCTGATGCGCTTGGGAGACAAAGAGTTTGAGCCCATAGAGTCGATCAGCACCGGATCGTTAGGTTTGGACATGGCATTGGGGATCGGAGGAATTCCTCAGGGGAGGATTGTCGAAGTGTATGGGCCGGAGTCTTCTGGTAAAACGACACTGGCATTGCAGACCATTGCCTCGGCTCAGAAGCGGGATATGGTGTGCGCTTTTATCGATGCCGAGCATGCCCTTGATGTGGTGTATGCCAAAAATCTAGGAGTGGATACGGATAACTTGCTGGTGAGTCAGCCGGACTTTGGCGAGCAAGCCTTGGATGTACTGGAGACGCTGACCCGTTCGGGAGCTGTGGATCTGATCGTGGTGGACTCCGTTGCCGCCTTGACGCCCAAGACGGAGATCGAAGGGGACATGGGCGACACCCATGTGGGACTGCAGGCGCGTTTGATGAGTCAAGCGCTGCGTAAGCTCACAGCCATCCTACACAAGACCAACACTACGGTAATCTTCATCAACCAAATCCGAATGAAAATCGGAACGATGGGGTATGGCTCACCTGAGACAACCACGGGGGGCAACGCATTGAAATTCTATTGTTCAGTGCGGATCGATGTGCGTCGAATCGCGACACTGAAGCAGGGAGAATCCCAGATAGGAAACCGCGTGAAGGTCAAAGTGGTCAAAAACAAAGTCGCACCGCCATTTCGTCAAGCAGAATTTGATATCATGTTTGGCGAAGGGATTAGCTACGAAGGGGAACTGATCGACTACGGTGTCAAGATGGATATTGTTGATAAGTCAGGCGCATGGTTTAGCTACGGTGCCGAAAAATTGGGACAGGGAAAAGAGAATGCCAAGCAGACCATCAAGGAAAACCCCCAAATGCGTGCTGAAATCGAGCAGAAGATCAAAGAGGCTCTGGGTTTTGGTGCGGGGTTGACCGTCGATGAAAATGAGATGAATGAGGAATGATTTAGCCGCTTTTCGATAAAATATGACATCAAACAATGCAAAGGTCAGTGATGATTTATATCGAAGATGTAGTAGCCAATGAAGTTTTGGACAGTCGGGGTAATCCTACGGTACGCGCAACCGTTACTCTAAGTGACGGCACGGTAGAAAGTGCGATTGTGCCCAGCGGAGCCAGTACCGGCAAGCGGGAGGCACTGGAGCTCCGAGATGGTGGCGATCGCTACATGGGGAAAGGGGTACTAAAAGCCGTAGAGCATGTCAATGCGGAGCTGGCCGAAGCAGTTGTCGGAATGAGTCCCTACAACCAAGCCGATGTAGACCTGACAATGAAAGAAGCCGACGGCACTGAAAATTATGGCAAGCTAGGCGCCAACGCTGTTTTGGGTGTTTCCATGGCGGTGGCTCGTGCAGCTGCTGCATCACTTAAAATGCCTCTCTATCGCTATTTGGGCGGCGCCAATGCCGTGGTGATGCCTGTCCCGATGCTGAATATCATCAACGGCGGAGAGCATGCCAACAATTCAGTTGATTTCCAGGAATACATGATCATGCCGATTGGTTTCGACCGCTTCAGTGACGGCCTGCGTGCGGCCACGGAAGTCTACCACCACTTGAAAAAGATTATTGATAAAATGGGCGAAAGTACGGCCGTGGGTGACGAAGGGGGCTTTGCGCCCAACCTCAAGTCCAATGAAGAACCAATCCAGGTGATCATGCAGGCGATTGAGGCAGCCGGATACAAACCAGGTGAGCAAATCGCTATTGCGCTTGATGTCGCGGCGAGTGAGATCGTGGGCGAAGACGGAAGATACGCACTCAAGTCAGAGAATCGTAGTCTGACCAGTAGTGAGCTGATCACGTATTATGAGGCACTAGTTGATCAGTACCCTATTGTCTCGATAGAGGATGGCCTAAGCGAGGATGACTGGGATGGCTGGAAAGAGATGACGATGCGACTGGGCAACAAAGTTCAGCTGGTCGGGGATGATTTGTTTGTGACAAACGCGGCCATCCTCTCAGAGGGCATTGACCGAGATATTGCCAACTCAATCCTTATCAAGCCCAACCAGATCGGTACCGTGTCTGAGACCATGCAGACGGTACGCCTGGCGCAACGAAACGGCTATGCATGTGTCATGAGTCACCGCTCTGGTGAGAGCGAAGATGCGTTCATTGCTGATTTTGCTGTGGCACTGGGCACGGGTCAGATCAAGACGGGCTCTACTGCACGCAGCGACCGCATGGCCAAATACAATCGTCTCCTCTCCATCGAATCTGAATTGGGGCAGTTTGAGTATCTCGGTAGCGAGATTTTCGCCTAGCCGCCATGGAAGAGGCCGCAACGAAACCCAGTTTTAGATGGTTGGGATTTTCGCTCAAAAGTATGCTGATCATTCTGGTCGGTATGCTTTTGTTTGTCTGGTATGTTCATGCCTTGCTTTTTGGCCCAAACTCCCTGAGTGTTCTTACCCAGATCAAGAAAGACAAGGATCGACTTCTTTCTTCATCTCATGCATTAAAGCTTTCCAATCAAAAACTACAAAAAAAATACTTTGAACTGATTCAGCTGAACAGCGACTAGTCGTGTTCTGTATTGTGCTTTGGTTGAAGTATTTTGATCGCCACCATGGCAATGATGACTTCAAACAAACTGGCTAATATCAGCTGATAGTAGATAAGCAGATCAATATTTTTGGTCGTGTAGCCGATGGTGGCGACGGCGACTTGAAGGGTCAGCGGCATAGAAAGCGCCAGCGCGACTAACACAGCACTGCGCTTGTCGATCAGGGATCGAAGCGCAAAGGCAGCAAGCATACGAATCGAAAAGACAACAGCTGTAATGGTAAGCGCACCGGTCACAATGGCAGGCGTCTGCAGGGAGCCAAGATCAAATGATGCTCCGACATGCATAAAAAAAAGAGGGATCAAAAAACCAAATCCGAGGCTGGAGAGTTTGGATTCGAGCTCTTTTTCGTGATGAAAAAAGGCTGCAATCGCTACACCGGCAATGAAGGCACCCAGTGCTAGTTCCAGATGCAAAAGAAGCATCACGGCAATTAGGATAAAAAAGAGCGCCATGGCGAGACGGACATCTTGATCGGATGTCCCCAATCGTGGCATGAGGATTGATTTGAGCTCAGGGTACCACCAAAAAAGAAGATGGAGGAGTCGATACAGCAAATAAATCCCGAGAATAAAGAGAAGAAGGTAGCCAATCTCGATGGCCAGCTCAGTACCAAAACCCACGCTGCTGGCGGCATCGAGAATGGTCAGTTCTGCAATGCTAACGATCTCACCAAGTACACCGACCATAAACGCCAACTGGAGCCACTGGGTCTCTTTGCCATATGCTTTGGAGAGGGAAGCGAGCAGTCCAATTGATACAAGAGGCAGAGACAGCACAATAATAGGGTTGAATCCCAGCAGTGCACCGCCAAGTCCACCGAGAGTCCCCAGGATTATGACAAACAGAACGGCTTTTTTTAGGGTGCTTTTTGGACTGGTGGTGATCTGCTTGAGGTTGACTTCTAGGCCGGCGAGGAACATGAGATAGAGAAATCCAATATCGGCAATGAGATCAAAGTATTCGTGGGAGCCTATCAGTCCGGTATAGGCCAAGAGGGAACCAAGGATAATCTCGACGGGCGCAGTCGGCATGCGTATGGCCTTGGATAGAAAAGGAGAGATCCAGATGGCAGCCGAGAGGGTTAGGAGCAGTGAAACATCGGTCATGGTGGATTACTGGGCACGCATGATGTGGTAGACGCTGCTCAGGTCATAAGGGCGGTAACGACCCGGTTTGTTGCGTCGCTCTCCTGGATAGCTCAATATGAGCCCTTGCTTGCGTCGGCGGTCAATCCAGCCAACAAAAAGACCACTGTGCTCGACATTGCCATAGCTATGGTTGACGAAATAGAGCCAGTCTCCTGGTTGAATGTGCCGGATGTTGACATAGGGGCCGGCCTTGGGCTTGTGGTAGACGATCTGACGTTTGCTGCGTGGATAGCCTGCCCGAGTAAAGGCAGCATCGAGATAATCCCAGCATGACCCGCGTATGATATCACCACGTTGCACCATGTGGTGTGCTGTTTGGAGCACTGTACGGGCGGGAAGACTCGCTTGTGCTTCGGATCGGCGGATGATCGGCGAATAATCAGGATGCGAGCGGGCATGAAGAAAGCTTCCGGCAAGAACAAGAGAGAGAAGCAGCATGCGTATCGGCATATTTTAGCCTTGGCTTTCGGGGCGGCTTGTGCGCAATACGTAGCCCTGACCCACAACGTTTCCGATCAATTCGGGATCGGTTTTTTGGCGTAGGCGATTGATGAAGACGCGCAGTCGCTCATCGCTGACATCGTCCTCGTCCCAGAGGATGGATTTGATATTTTCCGTTGCAAGGAAATGGTTGGAGCAGGAGATAAGATGGTCGAAAAATTTGTTTTCTCTTCGGCTGAGGCGTACCATAGCGTCCCCGTCAAAAAGCTTTTTTGCTTCTGTGTCAAACTGATAAGGAGGCAAGAGAGGGATGCGTCGTGCCTTGTCCATCTTTTGGGCGAGTGCGCAGAGTATGTCGAGGAGCTCATCGGGATCGAATGGCTTGATTAGGTACTTTGAAATACCAATATCGATGGCATCCAGGAGATACTCTTTGTCGCTGTAGGCACTAAGAACGACAATGGGGAGGCTTGGATCCTGTTCGTGAAGTATGGCACTCATCTCCAGTCCATCCATGTGCGGCATGGTGATATCGGTGATCACGATATCGGGGTGGATGCTTTGTACTTTGCTGAGACCTTCCTCACCATCTTGCGCCACTTCAAAATGGGCGAAGTGGTTGCCAATGGCATTTTGGAGCAGGACAGAAAGGCTTGATTCGTCTTCGACAAGCAATACGGTCAGGTTGTTGAGTGATTGTGTGCACGTCATAGGGTAATAGGCTCCTTGATGATGGGTACGGTGATGACAAAACGTGCTCCGTGGAGCCCCTCTTCGAGAGTGAGCGATCCTTGAAGGCTTTTTTCGACGATCATTTTGGACATAAAGAGACCCAGTCCTGTGCCCTGCGATGCGTGTTTCGTCGTAAAATAGGGCTCAAAGATCTGACCGCGAATTGCAGGGGGGATTCCGCCCGCATTGTCTTCGATACTAATAATAGCATGCTCCTCCTTTTGGGAGACCGTGATGTAAATATTCCGGTCGGTGATGTGCTGGCTGATCAGGGCATCTTTGGCGTTTTGCAGGAGATTGACCAGGACTTGGGTAAGCTCATTCTGAATGCCAAGAAGGGTGATCTCATGGTCAACGTCTTGCAGAAGGGTGATCGCTTCCTTGCTGAGAATTTTTTGAAGAAGTGCTAGGGCATTTTTCAAGCTTTCATGGGGAGAGAAGGACTCTCGCGTCTTGCCGGGCTTGAAGAAGTTTTGAAAATCGTCGATTGTTTGCGACATGGACTGGATGATGTGTCCGGTGTCTTGGTGGATGGCTTGCACCTCCTCATGGCGATTGGACAGGGCAGCTTTTTTAAGATTGTAAAGTGAAAGGTTGAGCTCGGTCAGCGGTTGGCGCCATTGATGAGCGATGTTGGCCATCATCTGCCCCAAGGAAGCAAAGCGGGACTGCCATAGAAGCATCTCTTGCTTTTCTTGCAATTGGAGCTGAAGCTCGACCTCCTTGGTGACGTCGTAACGGATGGCGATGAATTCGTCTATCTCACCGTTAGCATCGAGTATGGGAGTGATCGTGGTGTTGACATAAAATGTTGAACCATCTTTGGTGAGGTTTTTGACCGTGGAGCGGTACGTTTGCTTGCTGAGGAGTGCATCCCAGAGCCGCTGGAATGTCTCGGAGGGCACATCAGGATGGCGAACGACATTGTGGTCTCTGCCGATGAGCTCTTCGCGTGCGTAGCCTGAGATGCGGCAGAATTCATCGTTGACGAAGGTAATCGTGCCGTGGATGTCAGTGCGGGAGACGATATTGGAGCTTTCGACGGCTTCTTTGTATTGTTTGTACATGATGTTATTTTACCCAAAAAGGTCAGAAAATCGCTTCATGCCGATCAGAGGATTTTTCGTGATAAGGCAAATGGAGGTGCTGGGCGTGCTGGATACGGGAGGTGAGGAAGGCTTTTGCTTGTGCGACACTTTCTGTGAGCGTGATGCCCTGTGCCAGCAGCGTGGCGATGGCAGAAGAGAGAATGCATCCGGTGCCGTGGGTGCGGGTCGTGGCGATACGGGGTGAGGAAAATGTCTGCTGAGTGTTGCGCGCAACGAGCGTATCGACGGCGTGCGCATCTTGGGTGTGGCCGCCTTTGAAGAGGATGGCAGAGGAGGAGAGTTGGGCAAAGCCATTTGCCATGGCATCAATCTCGTCTGGGTATCCTTGAAAGCCTCTTTCTAATATGCGCTTGCTTTCGTCAAGATTTGGCGTGATAAGCGTGGCCAGCGGGAACAGTCGTTCGATCATCTTCTCTACGCCTGCATCGTCAAGCAGGACATGGCCGCTGCTGCTGAGGATGACTGGGTCAAGTACGATATGGCGTGGTTGGTATTGATGAAGGGTATCGGCTACCACATCGACGAGTGCTTGAGTTGCCAGCATTCCGATCTTGATGGCATCGATATGGATGTCCATCAGGAGTGCTTCGAGCTGGGCACGAAGCATGACGGGATCGACGGGATCGACCCGGTGGACTCCTTGAGAGTTTTGGGCGGTGAGTGCAGTGACCGCACTGAGCGCATAGCCGTCGAGGGCATGGATTGTTTTGACGTCGACCAAGCTTCCTGCGCCACCGTAGGGGTCAAATCCGGCAACGGTCAGGATCGTGGGGGTTGTCTTAGTGGACATGATGGGCAAAAGCCTCCATGAGATCTCGGGTTGCTTTGGGGTCGATATGCTCTTGTTTCATCACGGCAGATATCATGGCGATGCCGCTGGCGACTTTTGTTTCAGCAACGGCAGCGATGTTGTCAAGTGTGATCCCACCAATGGCCACGATGGGTACGTCAATCTCTGCACTCCATTTTTGTAGGAGATCGGCACCGACAGGTGGGTAGGTGAGCTCCTTGGAGATAGGAGGATAGATAGGGCCAATTGCCAAATATGAGGGAGAGAAGCCCAAGGCAAAATTGATCTCATTGGGGGTGTGGGTACTGATACCCAGTCGTAGGCCGGCAGCATGAATGGCAGCAATGTCAGCAGCCTGGATGTCCTCCTGTCCAAGGTGGACTCCGTACGCTCCATGCCGAACAGCCATTTCCCAGTGGTCATTGACAAAGAATCGAACCTTGTAGGATCGCGAGAGGGCAATGCCGGCGAGAATCTCTTCTTCGAGTGACTCCCCTGATTTGTCTTTGACGCGAAGTTGTGCCGTGGTGATTCCGCAGTCATACAGGGGCTTTAATTTGTCAACTTGGTCAACGATGGGATAGATCCCAAGAGGATGATCGGTGGCACATGGAGGAAACGTCATGAGGGCTCCTTGGGCTGTCATGATGTATGCCAAAAGGGTGCCCCAATCGTGGGCGTTGATGGGGCGGCAAAGTCCCGTGTCGGCATCATGCCGGCTTCATAAGCGGTACGGCCAGACCCAACAGCCATACCAAAGGCGCCTGCCATGGCAACAGGGTCTTGTGCTAGAGCGACGGCAGAATTGAGAAGCACGGCATCGCAGCCCAATTCCATCGCGTGAGTGGCGTGGGAAGGTTTGCCAATTCCAGCATCGACGATGAGCGGAATGTCAGGAAAGGCATCACGGAGCGCTCGAAGACGCTCGGGACTGGTCAATCCCTTCCCTGAGCCGATCGGGGCAGCCCATGGCATGAGGATCTGGCATCCTGCGTCGATCAATCGGTGGGCGACGACAAGATCATCGGTGGTGTAAGGGAAGACCTCAAAGCCTTCTTTGGTGAGAATTCTGGCCGCCTCTACGGTAGCAAAGGGATCGGGCTGAAGCGTGTACTCATCGCCAATCACCTCCAGCTTGATCCAATGGGTACCAAAAACTTCACGCGCCATCTGTGCCAACGTAATGGCCTCCTGTACGGTATGGCATCCAGCCGTATTGGGAAGCACGGCAACCCCAAGCGATCGGATGATATCCCAGAATCCTTCCCCGGCATCAGGATGAATCCCTTGCCGTCGCAATGAGACGGTTACTACCCCAGCACCCGATGCCTCAATCGCTGCTCTCATGATGGAAGGTGACGGATAGAGGGCTGAGCCGATAAAAAGGCGTGAATTGAGTGTAACGTCAGCGATTTTCCACGGACTGTGGTGTGTGTTTTGTGTGTTCATGTCTTCCCCTTTTTGTTGATATTTATGGTCTTGGGATCTTGCCTTTATCCCCCATATACTGGAGCCAGGATCTCGACTGTATCGCCTTCGGTGAGATGCTTGATCGCATAGGTATCAGCCGGAACAAACGTGAGGTTAACTGCTACGGCTCCGGCTTGCTGCTCCCAGCCCAGCTGAGCAATGAGCTCGGCGAGGGTCACGCTTGGCTCGACCTCCATATTTTTGCCGTTGACGGTCAGGGTCATGCTTGCATCCTTTGGTGAACTCCCTCGGCCAGTGCTTGCTCGACGATGGCAGGCGACAAGAGGTATCCATGGCGATAGAGGCCGTTGATTCGTGTGAGCCCTTGTTGGTTTTCGATGCGAGGAAGGTTATCGTTGAAGGCGGGTCGGCAGTTGGTTTCGGTGTTGACGATCCGGGCTTCACCAAAAGAGGGATGGACGGTATAGAGTGCCGAGAGTAGCTCCATGCTAGAGCGCACGGAGATGGGGGAGCAGTCGGCACTCTCAATCTCTGTGGCGCCAATGAGGTAACGTTTTTTTCCCGAAGTTTGTGAGAGTTTGCAGCTGGCACAATAGTCCAGATCGATCCCGGTGCATCCGTTGCCTCTGGGGACGATGTAGAGCTTGTAGCGCGGATGCATCAAGCGGGTAGGGCGGGTGATGTTGATTTCGTCGGTTTCAACCCACATCACCTCGCCCCGCACGCCCCGCAGATCCGAGAAGTGCTCTTGAGCCCCCAGTCCTCGTGCATCAAATACCCAGTCAAAAGTTTCCGTGCCGTCGTGGGTCGCGATGGTGCCTGGTTTCAAGTATTCGACGGATGTTTTGTCACGAAATATGACCCCATGGCGCTCAAAGTATGTCCCAGAAAATGCCATGAAGCGCTGGGCGTCTATAAGCCCTTCGGATGGGATGAAAAATCCCTGCGTATGATGTGAGAGGTCTGCTTCAAGCTCTGAAATTTCTTGACGATTCAGTGTCGTGATCTGGTGGGCGGCATCGATTTTGTGCCGAAGCATGTTGATAAAATGTGTCAATTCTCCTGCATCTTGCGGATGCGCGGTGATAAAGGTTCCTTGTTGCTGGTAGCCGTCGTAGAGGCCTATTTCGCGCACGAGGTGAGGCCAGAGCATCATGGAGCGTTGGCCCAGATCAAAAATGACCGATTCGGCTGTTTCCAGCTCTGCAAAGGGCGCCAGCATGCCCGCGGCTGTGAAGCCTGCGGCACCGGTGCCCTCCTGTCCGTCTTGTTCAAAAAATGTGATGCGGTGATCGTGACCGGACAGAAGAAGCTGCAAGGCAATCATGCGCCCGACAAGTCCAGCACCGGCTATAGCAATATGCATAAAGGGGCTCCTTGGTGTAGTGGGAATATTCGGCGGATACTACCGCGCCTCACACTTGATGATGGGGATCAGCGAGGTAAACCTCGCCGCCCATCTCTTGAAATTTCTGACTCATCTCATCCATTCCTTCCTGGATGGCGGCAGGACTGAGTGCTTCGATCGACTCTTGGGCATCGGCATAGTCGCGCACTTCTGCAGAAATTTTCATCGAGCAGAATTTGGGGCCGCACATGGAGCAAAAATGTGCGGTCTTGGCAGATTCTGCTGGCATGGTTTGGTCATGATAGGCGCGGGCACGTTCAGGGTCGAGACCGATGTTGAATTGATCCTCCCAGCGAAACTCAAACCGAGCCTTGCTCATGGCATGATCCCGTGCTATGGCACCGGGGTGCCCCTTGGCAATGTCGGCGGCATGGGCAGCGAGTTTGTAGGTGATGAGCCCTTCTTTGACATCGGATTTCTCGGGGAGGCCGAGGTGCTCTTTTGGGGTGACATAGCAAAGCATAGCCGTCCCATACCAGCCGATCATGGCTGCGCCGATTCCAGAGGTGATGTGGTCGTAGCCTGGGGCGATATCGGTGGTGAGCGGCCCGAGGGTATAAAACGGTGCTTCGCCACATGTTTCGAGCTGTTTGTCCATGTTGGCCTTGATTAGGTGCATCGGGACGTGTCCGGGGCCTTCGATGATGGTTTGAATATCGTGCTTCCAGGCGATTTGAGTCAACGCTCCGAGTGTTTCCAGCTCAGCAAACTGCGCTTCGTCGTTGGCGTCTGCCACTGACCCCGGACGCAGGCCATCTCCGAGGGAAAAGGAAATATCGTATGTTTTCATAATCATACATATGTCCTCAAAATGGGTGTAAAGAAAATTTTCCTGATGGTGGTGGATCATCCACTTGGCCATGATGGATCCGCCTCGGCTTACGATCCCGGTGACTCGTTTGGCAGTCATGGGGACATGGTGCAGCCGCAGTCCGGCATGGATCGTGAAATAATCGACCCCCTGTTCGGCCTGCTCGATCAGGGTATCGCGGAAGATTTCCCAGGTCAAGTCCTCAGCAATGCCATGGACTTTTTCGAGGGCTTGATAGATGGGGACGGTACCGATGGGCACCGGAGAGTTTCGAAGTATCCAGTCTCGAGTAGTATGGATATTTTTTCCTGTGCTCAGGTCCATTACGGTGTCGGCACCCCAACGGGTAGACCAGACCATTTTTTCGACCTCTTCGGCGATGGAGGAGGTGGTGGCGGAGTTGCCGATGTTGGCGTTGACTTTGACGAGAAAATTGCGCCCGATGATCATCGGCTCGGCTTCGGGGTGGTTGATGTTGAGTGGGATGATAGCGCGACCGGCGGCGATCTCCTGCCGGACAAACTCCGGCGTGATCTCTTCGGGAAGATTCGCCCCGAAATCTTCTCCTTCCAAACGTGCATTGCGTTCAGAATCGTCGAGATGCGTGCGGGTCCAGGCAAGCTTTTGATTTTCGCGGATCGCCACATACTCCATCTCCGGGGTGATGATCCCCTGTCGGGCATAGTGAAGCTGGGTAACGTTGTGCCCCTTTTTGGCGCGCAGCGGTGAGCGATAGAGCCCCTGGCTTCCGGCGGTAGCATAGGCCAGTTGCTCATCGTGCCGATAGCCGTCATCGACAGGACGTATAATACGCCCTTTGTAGGACTCGACGTCTGCACGTGCCTCGATCCATGGTGCACGAATCGGCTCAATCCCCTGGGCGACGTCAATGGCAACCGTTGGATCGGTGTATACCCCAGATGTGTCATAAACACACAACGATTCCCCATTGGTCAAATCAATGCGGCGTACGGGAACGCGGATATAGGGATGCAAGGTGCCGGAGAGATATATTTTTTCCGATCCGGGGAGGGGTTCGCGGGTGATGACATCGTCAGAAGCAGTAAAGAGGTCTTTGGTTTTGTGGAGAGTTTGGGTCATGGTCGTGTCCTTGTATTTGCGTAACAAGTCGGCCAAAAAAGAGAAAGAGTGAATAAGAAGAGTATGCCAATATAGCGAAACCAAGGCATAAAATACCATCACAAATCTCTTCCTTACGCCGGTATTGTCCGGGTCAAGTTCGACGGGTAGACGTTTGTGGTCTTCTCAGCCATGTCTTCCATGGCACCCCGAGAGTTTGATGTCGTCACTATAAGATAGTTTTGATAAAAAGATTCTGATACGGGAAAAAAAGAGTGTCGCTCTGCGGAGGAGAGTGGGGTGGGGGTGCCGGGCAGCGTGACGCAAGGCGGCTCTTATGCAGCCGGTTCCTTGTGTTTGCATTTGAAGCAGACGTGCACGTCACCTTCTTTGAGAGTTTTCATCCCCATTTGGTAGCCGCATGCTGGGCACTTTTTGTCCACCGGCTCGAAGTTGGCAATGAATTTGCATTTGGGGTAGTTGGTGCAGCCAAAAAATATACCGCGTCGTCCCTGACGTTCTTGCAGCTTGCCGCCGCATTCTGGGCAGGGAACTTCGAGTTCTCGCGGGGCGACCAGGGGCTTGGCATTTTTGCATTTGGGATAAGCAGAGCACGCGAGGAATTTGCCCCGGCGGCCATTTTTGATCACCATGGGACTGCCGCATTTCTCGCATACTTCATCGGTGGCTTCGGGCTGCTCGGGCTCTTCGCCATCGAGATTTTTGGTGTATTTGCATTTGGGAAAATTGGAGCAGGCGATAAACTCACCGTATCGCCCCTTGCGCAAGAGAAGCTCGCTGCCGCATTGGGGGCAGTCTTCGCCGGTGGGGATGGCGACCTTGAGGGACTTGATCTCTGCTTTTCCTTTGGTAATTTTCTCCATAAAAGGGCCATAAAACTCTGCCAGGACTTTTTGCCAGTCCTCTTGGCCATCGGCAATTTTGTCGAGGGTCTCTTCCATGGATGAGGTGAAACCACTGTCGACGATTTCGGAGAAATGCTCTTCAAGCATCTCGGTCACCGTGAAGGCGATCTCAGTCGGATGGATGCGTTTTTTCTCGAGTTCGATGTATTTGCGAGTCTGGAGAGTGGTCACGGTGGGCGCATAGGTACTCGGGCGGCCGATACCGAGGGATTCGAGCTTCTTGATAAGGCTGGCTTCATTGTAGCGTGCGGGGGGCTCGGTGAAGTGCTGTTCGGCTTCGACTTTGTTTAGGTCTACGGCTTGTCCTTTGCTCAGCTCTGGGAGGAGTTTGTCCTTTTCATTGTAGCCGGTAACACGGTAAAAGCCGTCAAAGAGCATTTTGCGGCCGCTGGCCTTGAACACGGATCGCTCTCCGCCAAAAAGGATCGTCTGAGTCTCAAATTCCGCTTCCGTCATCTGGCAGGCCAGAAAGCGGCTATAGATCAAGCGATAGAGCTTGAGCTCGTCGGCACCGAGATATTGAGCAGCCGTCTGAGGGTCAAACTCGACACGGGTGGGACGAATCGCTTCGTGTGCTTCTTGGGCTCCTTTGGATTTGCTGGCGTAAAATTTGGGCTTGGCCGGAAGGTAGCGGTCGCCATATTGGACGCTAATGAAATCGCGCGCATCGCTCACGGCCTCTTTGGCGAGGTTGAGGCTGTCGGTACGCATGTAGGTGATCAGTCCCATGGTTCCTTCGTCTGTCTTGGCGCCTTCGTAGAGCTTTTGGGCGACCATCATCGTCTTTTTGGGTGAGAAGCCCAGCTGGGTCGAGGCAGCTTGCTGGAGCGTGGACGTCATAAACGGTGGCGGGGTTTTTGTTTTGCGCTTGGTGGTCTCGATCGATGTGACGGTGAAGGACTCGGCATTGGCCGAATCGACGATGAGGCTGGCTTGTTCCTCATTGGCAAGCGTCATTTTGTCGATCTTTTTCCCTTCGTAGCTGTAGATACCCGCTTCGACGGTCTTTTCAAAAAGCGCATCGATGGTCCAGTATTCGACGGGCTTGAAGGCTTTGATCTCTCGTTCTCGATCGACAACGATTTTGAGGGTCGAGCTCTGGACGCGGCCGGCACTGAGTCCTTTTTGGATCTTGTTGGCCAGAAGTGGTGAGAGTTTGTATCCGACGATCCGATCCAGCAGACGACGGGTCTGCTGAGCATCGACACTCTCCATGTCGAGGGTACGAGGGTTGTCCAGTGCATGCTGGATGGCCGTCTTGGTGATCTCGTGAAAGACGATCCGAGGCAGGGATGTGGGCTCCTTGCCGATGGCCATGGCAATGTGATACCCGATCGCTTCCCCTTCGCGATCCTCGTCCGTCGCGATGTAGATGGTATCGGCAGCCTTGGCGAGCTTCTTGAGCTCTTTGACCGTAGCGGAGGCGTCTTTGGGGATGGAATACTTGGGGACAAACTTTCCCTCATCGTCGATGGTGATCCCAAAGGTGCTCTTGGGTAAGTCACGGATATGCCCTTTGGAGGCGACGACTTTGTATCCTTTGCCGAGGAAATTGCTGATGGTGCGGGCTTTGGCCGGAGACTCGACGATGATGAGGTTGCTCATGATATGTTCTTTATATATAGGTTTTGTTTGGCTGGCATTGTAGCACAAGAAGTCTGAGGAGGGTATCAAGGGATCAATGCGGCTTGTTATCTTTCCTGTTCTATAATGGTCAAAACGAAACAGGAAACGATGCAGTGGAACACGCACAAACAGATGATATATTGTCCCGTCTCGAGCAGGGGGCGATCGAGATCAGCGACCTTGAGCGCTACGACGCTGCGACCCTCAAGCCCATCGGCCGCAAACTGGCGCTCAAGTACCGTCACGCCCAAAACAAAGAGGATACAGCGACCCAAAAATATCTTGAGCTACTCATCAACGTACGCACACTGGTCAAGACCAAAATGCAGATACGGGATGTGGTGATGGAGCGGTATCAAAAGGAAAAGAACGCCTAGCGTTCCTTCAAAATCCTAGGCAGAGTGATCCCCCGCTGGCTCTGGTATTTCCCTTTGCGGTCGGCGTAAGTGGTCTCGCAGGCTTCATCCCCCTGGAGGAAGAGCACCTGGGCGATCCCTTCGTTGGCGTAGATTTTGGCCGGCAGGGGGGTGGTGTTGGAGATCTCGATGGTGATGTGCCCTTCGAAACCGGGTTCAAACGGGGTGACGTTGACGATGATGCCGCAGCGGGCGTAGGTGCTTTTGCCCAGGCAGA
>CAZCAZ010000024.1:0-15959 GCA_964496735.1 uncultured Nitratifractor sp.
TGGGTCTGATCGTCGTCGATGAAGAGCATGATGACAGCTACAAGGCGCACACCCGTCCTCGCTATCACGCCAGAGACGTGGCGCTGTTGATGGGGCAGAAGCTGGGGGCGCAGGTGATCCTCGCTTCGGCGACCCCGTCGATGGGGAGTTATCACAAGCTCGATGTCGTCACCCTCGATCGGCCGTATATCTCGGCACCCAAGCGGTATCGTTTTGTCGGAGGGGAAGGGATCACGCCGCCGATCATGACGGCACTGGAGCAGAATGAACGGGCGGGAGATCAGTCGCTGGTTTTTTTGCCGACACGGGGCAATTTCAAATACCTCTACTGCTCTAGTTGCGGCACGACCCATCAATGCCCCTTTTGTTCGGTGGGGATGGCACTGCACCGTAAGAGCCGGGCTCTCAAGTGCCATTATTGCAACTACACGGAGCCAATTCGTGAGAGTTGTACGGCGTGCGGGCATACACCGTTGAGCAGTGAGCGGATCGGTACCGTCGAGGCGATTGAGCAGATCACCGAAGCGATCCCGGGGATCACGATCGAGCAGTTTGACCGGGACAGCATCACTACGGCCAAAAAACTGCGGGATGCTTTGAAACGATTTGATACGGGAGAGAGCCATGTGTTGCTTGGAACCCAAATGCTCTCCAAGGGGCACGATTATGCCAACATCACCCTGAGTGTGATCCTGGGTCTGGATTATATCAGTGGCTTGGCCGATTATCGGGCTAGAGAGCGGGCTATGAGCCTGCTGTTTCAGATCGCGGGGCGCAGCGGTCGAGCCAAAGAGGCTGAGGTGATCGTCCAGACCGGCGATCCGGAATTTTACCGACCTTATCTCGGGAAGTATGAGAAATTTATGCAGGACGAACTACGCTTTCTCGAAGCCGCCCGCTACCCGCCATTCGCCTCGCTCGCTCGAATCCTGATCGCCCACAAGGATGAAGCCAAGGCTTCTAAAATCACTCTCGATACTGTCACCCAGCTCAAAGCATTTGATGCAGTGGAAATCATCGGCCACGGCAAGGCTCCTGTGGAGCGAGTTGCCAACAAATGGCGGTTTGTGATCTTGTTGCGATCGGACAGTCGGGTGCCGCTTCTCAAGGCGTTGCATGCTGTGGATCGCCAGGAGATCGAGATCGATATGGATCCGGTTGAATTTTCATAAAGGATGGTCACTGCTGCGCCCTACGGTTAATGAAATTTTTGGTAAAATGAGCCAACAATACATCACGTAGGGTATTGACATTTTAAAGCAAAGAATCTTTTATGAAACCAAGAGTACCAACCAAAAAAATATATGTCGGTGATGTCGCAATAGGCGGCGATGCACCTATTTCTGTCCAATCCATGACATACAGCGATACGCGGGATGTCGAAGCAACGGTCGAGCAGATCAATCGCCTGCACTTTGCCGGAGCTGATCTTGTCCGCGTGGCGGTGCCGGACATGGAGGCTGCTTTGGCACTCAAGGCAATCAAGGAACAAATATCCCTACCTCTTATTGCTGATATCCATTTTAACTATCGCCTAGCACTCGAAGCGGCTAAGTGGGTCGATGGTGTACGACTCAACCCCGGAAATATCGGAGAAAAGAGTCGAATTGGCGAGATTGTCAAAGCCTGCCGTGAACGCAATCTTCCCATCCGCATCGGAGTCAATTCTGGATCACTGGAAAAAGAATTTGATCAAAAATACGGCCCCACAGCCGAAGGGATGGTCGCCAGTGCAGAGTATAATATCAAGTACCTTGAGGATCTCGGCTTTACAGACATCAAGGTCTCCCTCAAGGCCAGTGACGTTGATCGTACGGTGGACGCTTATCGGATGCTGCGCCCCAAAGTACCGTATCCGTTTCATCTGGGTGTCACGGAAGCGGGGACGATCTTTCATGCAACGGTCAAGTCAGCTATCGGGCTAGGGGCATTGCTGCTCGATGGAATCGGCGATACCATGCGCATCTCAATCACAGGTGAACTTGAGGAAGAGATCAAGGTAGGCAAGGCCATCCTCAAAGACTCCGGCCGCATCAAGGAAGGGCTCAACATCATCTCATGTCCCACCTGTGGCCGAATCGAAGCCGATTTGGTCAAGGCCGTCGCCGAGGTAGAAGAGCGTACGGCTCACATCACTGCACCAATGGATGTCTCAGTCATGGGCTGTGTTGTCAATGCCATTGGTGAAGCCAAGCATGCTGATGTGGCGATCGCCTTTGGCAAAGGGCAGGGGCTCATCATGGTTCAGGGGGAAGTGATCGACAAGCTCCCCGAAAATCAATTGGTCGATCGCTTTGTCGAAGAGGTTGAAAAATTTGCTCAGGAACACTACTGATGGACAATCTCTACAATCTCAACGTCGAGCGCGCTGTACTTTCGGCAGTTTTGTTCGATCCACAGATTGTCGAGGATGTGGCTTCTCGTCTAAAACCGGATGATTTTTATCTGCCGTTTCACCAGCACGTTTTTGCTGCAATGGAGGCGCTCTCTCTCGAAGAGAAGCCTATTGATGAAGAATTTCTACGTAAAAAACTCCTCAAGATCGGAAAATTTGATGAGGTAGCGATGGTGGACATCCTCTCGTCCAATCCGATTACAAACACCAAGGCTTATATAGAAGAGATCAAGGCCAAATCGAGCAAACGTGCCTTGGTCACTCTGGCAACTGAGATCAAAAAAGTCACCATCGAAGATGACATGGATTCGGACGAAGTGATGAATCTCGTCGAACGCAAACTCTATCAGATTACACAGGAAAGCACATCGGAGGATTTTCGAGAATCGGATGACGTGACCGTAGCTATGATGGAGGAGATCAACCGCCTCAAGGCGATGGGAAACTCCAAGCTCATCGGTGTTGATACAGGCTTTCGTAATCTCAATGACCGCACCAGCGGCTTCGGAAAGGGGGATCTCGTGATCGTTGCGGCACGGCCGGCGATGGGCAAGACGGCACTCGTACTCAACATGGCGCTCAAAGCCGTCGAGCGCAATGAGGGTGTCGCATTCTTCTCGCTGGAGATGCCCGCAGAGCAGCTGATGCTACGGATGCTTTCGGCCAAGACATCGATCCCGCTCCAGGCGTTACGGATAGGAGACTTGCGTGATGAGCAATGGACGCAACTGAGTGCAGCGGTTGACGAGATGAGCCGACGTAAACTTTTTGTTGACGATGGCGGCTATGCAACGATCCATCACGTGCGATCAAAACTTCGCAAACTCAAAACACGTCACCCTGAGATTAGCATGGCGATCATTGATTATCTTCAGCTGATGAGTGGTGACGGAGGACGAGAAGGGCGCCAGCAAGAGATATCAGAGATTTCACGTGGCCTCAAGCAGCTTGCACGTGAGCTTCAGATCCCCATCATTGCCCTCTCTCAGCTCAATCGGGGCGTGGAGAGCCGAGACAATAAGCGCCCCATGCTTTCTGACTTGCGTGAATCCGGTGCGATCGAACAAGATGCAGACATTATCCTCTTTGTTTATCGCGATGATGTATATCGGGAAGCGATGGAAAAAGAGCGAGAGATGAAGGCCAAGAGCGAAGGCAAAGAGTTCAAAAGTACTTTTCGGAAAAAAATGGAAGAAGAGACAGAGCTTATCATTGGCAAGCAGAGAAATGGTCCGACGGGCACTGTGGAGTTGGTCTTTCAGAAGCGTTATACCCGTTTTGTCGATGCAGACACAAGCAATGCAACCCCGCTCGAGGTGATTTATGAAGAGAGCAATATTGATACACGAGAAGGCAACGTTGACATTCCTATGATCTGATACAAAGGGATTTTTTGATTTTTGAGAAGCCGAAACTCTTTAACACCATACGAGAACTCTTACTCGTCATGATGCTTTTGGCTTTGATCGTCATAGGACGATTGGGCTGGGAGTATCGTGGTTATCGGTCGTTTGTTTCCCAACCTTTTGTATATGTCCACGCGACGATTCTTAGCACATACCCCAAAACCCGTCATGGAAAAACGTATGCCGTTATCAAGCTTCGTTCGCAAGCAGGAAGGACAATCTACACCACAGCTTATCGCAAGGATCTTTTGCGCGGCGAACGCCTGTACCTTCAGCTAAGTCCAGGTAGACAGATCACTTTTTGGAACTACCTAGGGGGGATGTACTGTAAAAGCAAGATCAAAAAAGTCGAGCCTCCCCTTTCGGATATTCGTTCCCGACTGGAGCGGTGGGTAGGATACCAGCACAATACACCCATGATGCGCTCATTCTACAACGGCATCTTTTGGGCATCGCCGATTCCCAAGACTTTGCGTGAACCCATTGCCGGGTTGGGCGTAAGTCACTTGGTGGCATTGAGTGGTTTTCATCTTGGTATTCTCTGGGGCATGATATACGGAGGGCTTCTGCTGATTTATCGCAAACTGCAACAACGCCATTTTCCTTGGCGGCATGCTTTGCTGGATGTGGGAAGTGCCACGGTGGTGATACTGAGCTTTTACTTGTGGCTGACTGGATTTCCCCCTTCGCTTCTGCGCTCATTTGTGATGTTGCTGTTGGGATGGGGCATGGTGCTAATGGGGATCGAGTTGATCAGCTTTTCTTTTTTGTTTACGATCACGATGCTGTTGTTAGCATTGGCTCCATCGTTGATAGCGTCGTTGGGGTTTTGGTTGTCCGTATTGGGTGTATTTTATATCTTTCTTCTTCTGACTTATTGTCAAAATGCTTCCAAAAAGCTTGTCACACTTGTGTGCATCCCTGTCGGAATCTTTATCCTCATGCAGCCGCTGGTGCATGGTGTATTTGGGGTGACAAGCCTTTGGCAATTGTTGTCACCGCTTTTGTCTATCGGGTTTATAGTCTTTTATCCTCTTGTGATGGTTTTGCACCTTTTTGGGGTGGGTGGTGCGCTGGATGGAGGGTTGACATATTTGTTTTCACTGCCTGTTGTATCTGAGGAGCATCTTATGCCTGCATGGGTAGTAGCGGTCTATCTGGCTATGTCGCTTGGAGCGATTTGGCGGCGAGAAGTGTTTTGGATATTGGGATTGACAGCGACAATCTATGGGCTGTATTTGTTTGTTTAAATCTTTTTTACGGACCCTTCTTTGTCCAGCAGGTAACACAAGCGCAAACCGTGCAAGAAGATTGCCCATGAAATATAAATCCACAAAAAGAAAAAGAGCAGGGTGCTTAGGCCTCCGTAGATACTTGTATATGTATGGTTATGCAGTGCGTAGAACAAAAAAGCACTTTTGGCAAGATACCATATCAAAGAGGAGATAAAGGAGCTAACCAGCGCAGCCGAGGGATTGACCGGGTCTTTGGGAGAGAGCTGATATGTGATGTAAAAAAGACCCCAAATAATCAAAAACGGCAACAAAAAGGTCAAATGGAGCACAGATGCCACAGGGACGGATTCCAAAAAAGATCCCACCCAGAATGATCCAGTGATAAGAACAGGGACAAGTAAAATCAAGATGGCATAAGTACGCAAAGCACGAGCAAGTTTGCGCCGAGGAGCCTCAAAGATATCATTGACCACATGGTCATAATCTCGAAAAAACATCATAGCAGCAAAAAGAACATAACCGATCCCCATGAGTCCCATTTTGCCCGCATTGTCAACAAAAGTATCAATATGCTCCATGATCATGTCTGAGTTGGTCGGCAGAAGGTTTTTGGCCATCAAATCATGGATTTGGGCGTACACATTGTCAAAGAGCGGCAAGTATGTGAGCAGAGAAAGGAAGATCACCAGCATTGGGATAATAAAAAAGAGGGTACTCCAGCTCATACTCGCGGCATAAAACCCCAGACGTTCATCAAAAAGATCTTTGAAGAAATCCCGAAGAAAGATGTAATAGGTAAAAAGAAGTTTTTTCATCAGTCGGGTAGCCCCATTTTGCCAGGATTTAGGATGTTGTTGGGATCAAAAGCCTGCTTGATATCCTGAAAGAGCTGCAGTTCGGCTGGAGTGAAGGCAATATCCATAAACGGTGCTTTGCTCAGGCCAATGCCATGCTCACCACTGAGGGTGCCACCTAGATCAACGACAAGTTGAAAGATTTCTCGAATCGCCTTGTGTCCGTTTGTGAGCTTGTCGGGATCGCTGCCGTCAAACATGACATTGACATGGATATTGCCATCTCCTGCATGCCCAAAACAAGGAACTTTGAGGTCGTACTTGTCTCCGATTTTGTAAATCTCTGTCAACGCTTCAGGCAACTTGCTGCGTGGTACAGAAATGTCTTCATTGAGCTTTTTGCTCCCATAGAGCGTAACGGAGGGTGAAGCGTTGCGCCGGGCGACCCAAAGCTGGTCACGTTCTTTGGGGTCTTCGGCGATACGAAATTCTTGTGCGCCATTTTCGCGAAATGACTTTTCGAGAATGTCGAGCTGAAAAGCTACCTCTTCGGGGACATTGCCGTCCACGTCTCCGATGAGGAGTGCTCCTGCATCTTCGGGAAGGGAGATGCCAATCTTTGTTTTGACTGCATGGACGACGAGGCTATCGAGGAACTCCATGGCCACAGGATTGGCCCCATTGGCCAGTGATTTAAAGACAGCACTCATGGCGTTTTCTACGCTAGGAAAGATACCCATGTAGGATTTGGTATATTTGGGCTTAGGGAGAAGTTTGAGCGTGATTTCGGTGATGACTGCCAGTGTCCCTTCTGAGGCAATGAGGATACCGGCGATGTTGTATCCGGCGACATCTTTGATCGTATGTTTGCCTGCACGGATGATGTCGCCATTGGCGCGCACCGCACGCAGCGCCATGACATAATCTTTGGTTAGGCCATACTTGGCTGCCCGCATCCCTCCAGCATTTTCGCTCACATTGCCGCCAAGAGTCGAATACTCTTCGCTGGCAGGATCAGGTGGATAGAAAAGCCCTAGCGCCTCGACATGACGTTGCAAATCCTTGTTGATCACGCCGGGCTGGACGGTGACGAGCATGTTGTCCATGTCGACATTGAGGATTTGATTCATGTGTTTTTCCATCGCCAAGATGATCCCGCCATTTTTGGGCAGAGCACCTCCAGTAAAGCCGCTTCCGGCTCCTCGTGCTGTCAAAGTGATCTGGTGAGCATTGCAGTAGACCAGGATACGGCTAACATCCTCCTCGTGACGGGGGAACAATATGGCATCTGGGCGATAATAGGTACGGGTAGCATCGTAGCTGTATGCGCGGAGGTGGGCGGTATCCGTATGCATATTGTCTTTGCCGACAATGGCTTGCAATGCCTTGATATGCTTGGCATCCATTTGAGCGTCCATGGGGTCACCTTTTTATGATTGAGTTTGGTGTTGATTATACAGTCAAAAGATAAAACTCACGTTAGGAGAGTATAATACGATCCATGATCGGAAGCAACCCTGTATTCAAAAAAACAAAGGGAGAATTGGATGCGCATTGTCGTACTGGGATTGTTGTGGTCTGGTTTGCTCTTTTCGGCACGTGTTGCGGAGGGTACGTGGCCAGCGCAACGTTCATTTCAGATGTACCTTCAGGAAAACAACGTCAGTGATCTCCTAGAGACATTGACGGAGCGAGAGATAGCAGACTGCAATGCGATTCAGGCAGGGGCACATTATTTCGAATTGCGCGACCATGGTGTACTGCGACAAGCATTGATCCCTCTTAGCAGCACGCGACAGATACATCTTGCGTGTCACCCGAAAGAAGCTTGTCGGATAGAAGTCGCCCCCATCGCCTGCCGTCAGGTACAGGCGGAAGTACGCTTAGACATACAAGATGGATACGATAAGCAGATTGAGCGCCTCACGCATTATCCACGACTCAGTTATGCAGTGAGCCGATTATTCAAGGGCACGCTTGCATTGGGAAAATTATTGCCCACGGATCGCTTGGCATTTACGTACACCCAGGCATCACGTCTGGGGCGACCATGGGGAGAGCCCAAAATCACATCGGCGTATTTGCTGGCAGGAGGAAAGCCCTATTTTGTTTACGTAGACAAACGGGGGCACGTGCATCATGATATCAGTCGCACGATCACTTACAAGACGACAGAAAAGCGACCCTTTACGTACACAAAGACACGCAAGGTGCCCGGCCCCAAGTTTCGCATGCCGCTGGACCATGTGAGGATCACCTCACGCTTTAGTCTTCGACGCTGGCATCCGATCTTGCATAAATATCGCCCACATCACGGTGTGGATTTTGGCGCCAAGATGGGCACACCGCTTCGGGCTGTCCATGATGGCAAAGTGGTATATGCCGGATGGATGCGGGGATACGGCCGAGTGGTCAAAATCGATCATGGGAATGGACTGGTTTCCCTGTACGCACATCAGAGCAAAATTTTGGTCAAGCTGAGGCAACATGTTACGCGAGGGCAAACCATTGGTAGAGTCGGTAGCTCGGGACGCAGCACCGGTCCCCATCTTCATTTTGGACTCTATCGGCACGGAAAGCCCATTGACCCTCTATTGTACCTCTCCCGCAAGGGAAATGGCAAAAAGCGCACGGTCAAGGAAAAGCATACTGTGATGAAAAGTTATCCGATTACCCGAAACAAGAAGGTAGCGATTCGCGGAGCCAAAAAAGCCAGAGACCACTTGAAAAAACTTATCAACACAACGGCGACTCAAACGCACCAATGGCTTGGAGATGAGAAAAATCTTGTTCCAATTCATGAGATCACTGTGGATAAAAAACTCCCAAAGAGAACCCATGGCTGAAACGATGCACTTAGAAGAGGGCAAGACCCTCCTGGATCAACTCTTAGCCAATCCTGAGGCATTTGAGCATCATCATGCCAATGAATTGGCTCGAATTCTGCGCCAGCTTTATTATGAAGAAGGCTCAGAGGCCTTCTTGGACTATGTACAAAAGATGCCAGAGGAGTATCTTGGAGAAATTCTCCTGGAGCTGCCTGAGAGCATCAAAGATGAGGCACTGAGTGCTCTCTCGGTCCCAAAATTGGTCGACGTGGTCGATGAGATGGACTCAGACGATGCGGTCGATCTCATGCAGGATATTGAGGAGATTGATGAAGCAAAAGAGCAAGAAATCCTCTCTAATTTGGATGATGAGGATGTCGAAGATATTGAACTTCTCAAACGATACGAGGAGGATGAGGCCGGCGCACTTATGCAGACAGAGCTGTTCCGTGCAGAATTGGACGAGGAGATTTCGGGTGCAATCTCACGGCTTCGCCACATGAAGCATGCAGGTGAACTGGATAATGTGTATCAGGTCTTTATTGTTGACAAATTTGGATTTCTTATCGGAGCGGTATCGTTTGAAGAGTTGATCACCTTTGATTTTGAAAAAACATTTCGAGACTATTTTGATGAAAGCCACAAGATGATCTCTTCCACGCAGGCCAAAAAACCGATTGATGATGTGATCAAACTCTTTGAGGATTATGATTTGGTGGTTTTGCCAGTGACAGACAGCCACGGAAAACTGATCGGCCGTATTACTTCGGACGATATGTATGACATCATCGAAGACCGTGCTACGGAGCAAATGTATAAAATGGCAGGGGTCAACGAAGAAGCCGAAGAAGACAAGGAGATCATGACCATTACAGTCAAGCGGGCGACATGGTTGGGGGTCAATTTGATCACGGCCATTCTGGCTTCATTGGTGATCAGTCTATTTGACCAGACGATTCAGGCCTATGTGGCCTTGGCTGTACTGATGCCGATCGTGGCTTCGATGGGAGGCAATGCCGGGACACAATCTTTGACCATCATGGTGCGACAGATTGCCTTGGGGGAGCTTAGCTGGAGTGAAGCCAAGGGTGCCATCCGTCAGGAGGTGATCGTGTCATTGCTCAACGGGGTGATTTTTGCATTGGCAATGGGCGTGATTGCTCTCGTGTGGTTTCATGATATACGCTTAGGTGTTGTCATAGGGTTGGCAATGATTATCAACCTACTCTTTGCCGGATTATTTGGCGCCATGATCCCGCTGGGTCTCAAACGGGTCGGTGTCGATCCGGCAGTGGCCTCTTCGGTTCTGCTGACAACTGTGACCGACGTGGTGGGCTTTTTTGCCTTTTTGGGCTTAGCGAAAATGATTTTACTCTAGGGGGATGTATATGATTGACGACTTTGCACTGCAGCCACTGACACAACCTCACTATGTCAAGGCCTCATTGGCAACATTTCGACAAGATGGTGTTGCCAAAGACTGGGAGGTCATTGAAGCGCATGATAGCGTGGCTATCTTGATCTACCATACAGAACACGATGCGTTTGTGTTGGTCAAGCAGTTCCGTCCAGCGGTCTACCTCAACAATCAAGACGGCATGACAATAGAGCTTTGTGCCGGGCTGGTTGACAAAGAATTGACACTTGAGGCAATCGCACAAGAAGAGATTCTTGAGGAGTGCGGATATGATGTGCCGTCGGAAAAGATTGAGAGGATCGTCTCCTTCCATACTTCCGTTGGTTTTGCTGGTAGCAAACAAACACTCTATTATGCTGAGGTGGACACATCGATGCGTGTCAATGCAGGGGGTGGAATCGAGCAGGAGCAGATCGAAGTGATCGAGCTACCTGTGGCCGAAGCTCAAGCCTTTGTATACGATGAGGATATTGCCAAGACATCAGGATTGATGTTCGCATTTTTGTGGTGGGAAAAGCGTCAAGTCCCTCGCTGATCGCAGTATCGCCGCCCGATGCATTCGTATGCATCAATCCTGCGATCTCTCAAGAAGGGCCAAATATCACGCACTTCTTTGGTTTTGGCGGGATTTAGCTCAGCATACAGAATCGTTTCATTTTCAGAATCAGCCTGTGCGATCATTTCTCCTTGTGCCCCACAGACAAAGGAACTCCCCCAGAATTGAATGCCTTCCAGGGCGCCACTGCGGTCTGCTTCAAAACCGACACGATTGCAGCTAAGGACCGGTATGCCATTGGCGATAGCATGACCACGTTGGACAGTGATCCAGCTGTCATGTTGATGAGATTTTTCAGCCTGGTTGTCGTCGTTGAACCATCCAATCGCAGTAGGATAGATGAGCATCTCGGCTCCTTTGAGTGCCATGATGCGGGCAGCTTCGGGATACCATTGATCCCAGCAGATCATGACACCCAGCCGACCTACGGAAGTATCAATGGGCTCAAATCCGAGATCTCCGGGGGTAAAATAGAATTTTTCATAAAAGCCCGGATCATCTGGGATATGCATCTTGCGGTACATGCCGGCAACAGACCCATCCCGTTCAAACACGACAGCTGTGTTGTGATAAAGCCCTGGCGCACGGGCCTCAAATAGTGATGCGACCAATACAATATTGTTTTGCCGGGCTACATTGCCCCAATATGTGACATCTTGCTCAAAGCCCTGCGCATAGTCAAAATACCGCGTATCCTCGCTTTGGCAAAAATACTCTCCTTGATGGAGCTCTTGCAAGACAATCAATACAGCTCCAGATTTGGCCGCTTGGGCAATGCGTTCGGTTGTGACGCGAATCGTCTCGTTGTGATCGTGATGATACTTTTGTTGAATGAGTGCTGTTTTCATACCGGTAGTGTAACCAATCTTTGACAAAACTTGACTTTTTTATGACAATCCTATAGTACAATACGACTATCTAAAGGTAAAGCCAAACCTGTTGCGAGGCAGGGACGGAAAGCCACGGGTCTCCACTTGATGAGTGTAGATAGCCGGGTTGTCGTTGCAAAATATTCTGCAATGAATCCTTCTCCCCTCGTCATTTGTGCTTTACTAATTCTAGTAAGGATGGACATTATGGCAACACACATACGATCAAAATTTCTTTCAGGTCTCCTCTTTTCGGTTGCTGCGTTTGTGCTTGCCGGATGCAACATGGATGACAACGGTATCATTCAGTCAAATACGCAGCAAGAGGAGACAACAACGCAACCCTCTCAGCCAGTGGTAGCGCCCCAGGAGCAGGATAAAACCCCCATATCCAAAGTCTCCGCATCTCAGCGTGCAGAGTATCTTGATCTGATCAATGCCGCTCGTGCCGAAACACAAGATTGCGGTAGCATGGGCGTCTTTGATCCCGTCCCAGCATTGACATGGAATGTGCGCCTGGATAATGCAGCTTATGAGCACAGCAAAGACATGGCATACAGCAATATTTTTTCACATACAGGTTCAGGAGGTGCGACGGATACGACAGCACAGAACCGGGCACTAGGTCGAGGCAGCAAATTTTATGAGCGTATTGAAGATCAGGGTTACACACATTACCTTTCAGTAGGCGAAAACCTTGCAGCGGGATACTTGGATCCTGAAGATGTGATTGAAGGATGGCTCGAGAGTGATCATCACTGTGCGAATCTGATGAGCCCTGCCTACAGAGAAGTCGGAATGGCATTGGTTGAGGACAAAGACAGCGATTATGGTACGTATTGGTCACAGGAATTTGGTGAGAAATAGATATTGTAAATACTGTCTTCTAAAGATCGATTGGCAGATAATGGCAAAAGGAGCCAACATGAAAACATCCTACTTTATATCTTTCGCTGTATTGGGCACAATATTTTTGTTGTCAGGTTGTGGCCCTAGTGATGCGTGGTCTGGTGACAACAATCAAAACAACGGAGGGGTTGAACGCCCAAGTGATATCCATATCAAGCAGGCCATTGACAATGGAGACGTGGCCAATTATGATGCGAATGACCCACTTCAAGATCAATACCTCGCTGTTGTCAACTACCTTAGAGGACTGGGTGTTCGCTGCAATGACCCCGAGGGCTTATCCGGACCCGTCGATGTTGACATGGTGTGGGAAGATACAGTAGCTGCTGCCGCAAAAGAACACAGCGAGGACATGAAAAAAAGCAACTGGTATGATCATAATGGATCCGGGACAGTGAATGATGTGACAGGGCAGTCCTTTGATCCTCCCAGAAAGAGTGCCTTTTATGAGCGTATTAAACGCAACGGGTATGGCGGCTCGATGCAGGCTGAAAATATTGCCAAGGCTGAAGCGACGTATGAGTTGCCTTCGGACTATTGGTTGACTGTTATGGAGGGATGGATGACAAGTGAGCATGGGCATTGCTCCAACATCATGAACCCAAACTTGACTGACTTTGGTATGCATGAGTCCAGAGCAGCGGTTGCCAAAGGTGTTTACAAAACCTATTGGACACAAGATTTCGGAGGGTATTAATACGCTACCTGCATCGTCGAACAGTGCAGGCTTCCTCCTTCTTCGATCAGCGAAAGTACCCCGATAGGGATCACCTCTCGCCCTGGAAAGACTTCTCGCAATATCTCCCCCACCTTTTTGTCATTGGGATCGGTATAAGTCGGATAGATTACGGCACCATTTGTGATGAGAAAATTGGCATACGATGCTGGGAGACGTTTTGTGTCTTTGTCGTATTTGGGTTCGGGCATCGGCAGAGGGATGAGGGTGTAGGGTTTGCCCTCGAGTGTGCGAAAAGTTTGCAGCTGTTCTTCCATTGCCTTGAGCGCTTCGTAATGTTCATCGCCCCTGTCAGTGCACTGAACATAAGCGATGGTGTCACGGTTGACAAAGCGCGCCAGCATGTCAACATGGCTGTCGGTGTCGTCTCCGGATAGATAACCGTGATCGAGCCAGAGGAAGCGTCGGGCTCCAAGTGTTTCTGTTAAGAAACTTTCAACTGTGTTTCTGTCAACCTCACCGTTACGGTTTGGATGACAGAGGCATCGGGATGTCGTCAGAATCGTCCCTTCACCATCAGTATCGATCGATCCACCTTCGAGTACATAGTCAACTGATTCAATCGCAGCGCCACCTAAAAACCCCCGTGAACCGAGCCAGCGTGTGATGGCATTGTCCCGTGAGGCCTCAAACTTCCCGCCCCAGCCGTTGAAAGTAAAGTCAAGCAAACGCTTCTGCCCGTCTGCCTCGAGACTCAGTGGCCCATAATCGCGCGTCCAGGTGTCGTCGTACTCGCCTTCGATAAAAATAATATTGGTCGTACTGCAAAAGAGGGGTTTGATCGCCGCCGCATCCTGACAGAGCATGTACACCATCTGATAATACGCCACCGCCTGCGCAATACGGACAAAAGGAGCGGTGACTGCTTCCCAGTCGTCGTACTTCGCCCAATCAGATGTATCGTGTGGGAAGGCCATCAGGATGACATTGTGCTGCTCCCATTCGGCGCGGAGTCGTTTGGCGGGTATAGTGGGCATTATGGTATAATCCTCTCATGGCATTTATTACGATCAACAAAGCAAACTTTTTTCACAATCTTAGCCAATTGGCTCTGAAGGCAGGCTCAAAAAGTCGCCTCGCCGTCGTTCTCAAAGACAACGCTTATGGCCACGATCTCGAGATCATAGCGCAGCTAGCGGCAGAATACGGCATCACGCAGGCAGTGGTGGTCACGACCGACGAAGCGCAGCAGATCAAGCAATATTTTGACAAGATACTGATCCTAAATGGTGCACCCTTTGCCGACAGTGTCTTTACCTTCGCGGTGACGGATATGCGCCAATTGGCATCGGTCGATCCCACAGCTCGGATCGAGCTCAAGGTCGATACCGGGATGCACCGCAACGGCATTCGGGTGGATGAACTCGATGCAGCATTGACAGTCATCCGCAAACGGGCGATCAGGCTGGTAGGCGTAATGACCCACTACCGCAGTGCTGATGTCTTCAGCAGTGAATGGATGTGGCAAAAGAAAAATTTCGAGTATGTCAAACGTATCGTGCGGGATGGCGGATTCGATGACGTGCGCTTCCACAGTCACAACTCCGCTGCTCTGCTGCGCTCCAAAGATTTCGATGAAGATATTGCGCGGGTAGGGATTGCCATCTACGGCTACAATGAGTTGCCGGAGGTGTACGATCCGGTATTGTTGCGCCCAGTACTCTCCCTCTATGCCCGCCGAGCCTCCACCCGCGCCCTTCGCCCCGGAGAGCGGATCGGATACGGCGGAGACTTTACCGCCCCGGAGGCGATGGTTGTCTCGACCTACGATATCGGGTACGGGGACGGCTGGCGGCGCGGCGCGGCCTTTGCCCCCTATATCACCGCCGAGGGGAAACCGCTGCTGGGAAGGGTCTCGATGGATTTCGTCTCACTCGAGGGAGACCGGGAGACCGTCTGCATCATGGACGATGCCCAATCCGCCGCCCGACAGCTCGGGACGATCAGCTACGAAATGACGACAATGCTCTCCCCGACGATCCCACGGGAAGTGGTGTAGGGGTATAAGTAAAGTTCGAGGAAATCGAGGTATTAGCGGAATACCAAAATCAAGCTAAAGAGACAGAACACTGCACCCCCCCTAGAGCCATTACCAATACCAATCACCATGTCGTCAAAGAGATTATATATGATACTTATGGCGATATCATCCTTGAGAGTAATCCGAGTTTCCAGGTGCCGTTTGGGTTTGTCTGTGGGATAGGTGGATTCGAGTGGACGATTCGCCGTTGTTGATGATTTGATTGCTACCTCTGAATCCATCATTCTTTGGCATCCTTTCTTTGCTTTGATATAATGTAACAATAAAATACAGACTGAGCAAGCATGCTATGGATGTGATGATAGCCAGGGGTATCAACAGAGATTGGGTAGACTATGCAATCGATAACCCATCGTTAAAAATAGTCAAAGTATCCAATGAAGTACAGTTGTTTTCAACAATAGAAATACGAGAAAGAAAGGTTGCAAATGAAAATTATATATGACAACGAAACAGACAGTATCTATGTGAAATTTACGGATGACGCTATAGTGGAGAGTGAAGAAAAAGAGAACGGAACGATAGTAGACTATAATGCAAACGATGAGATAGTGGCTGTTGAAGTGCTCAATGTCAAAACAAACTCATAAGAGATAGATATCCCCACCGTGCTAAAGAGTGCATAACACCGATTATTCAAATCTTTCTACTCGCACCTTGCCCGCTCTTTTAAGGCGTGAGGTATTTACCCAATGGGCAACAAATTAGCCTTTACCCACGAGCATACTTATCCACAATCGCCTGCAGTTCCCGCTTCATCGCCTCTTTCTCTT
>CAZCAZ010000025.1:0-15097 GCA_964496735.1 uncultured Nitratifractor sp.
TCAGACCAAACATAATCACACCCCACAATACCCAAATCACAACGATCAGGATATCCAGCGGCCACTCCATTTGAGCGTATTCTTTGCTCGCAGTAATTCCCATTCCTTCTGATATCACCATAGCCGACGCGGCGATCAGATAGAGAAGAAACTGGAATTTCCCGAGAAACATCAAGAGTTTGGATTCTCCCATAGATACCTTGAGTACCCGCTGTGACGAATAGTAGAATGTGGCGAAAATACCACTGACCATGAACCCATATACCACAACGTTGGTATGGAGCGGTCGCAATCGTGAGAATGTGCCATATTCACCGATAAGATAGTTCAGCTGTGGCCAAGCCAGCTGTGATGCGATGATCACACCGATGAGCATTCCGACAAAGCCGAAAATCACAGTGGTCCACGCATAGAGCTTAACGACGGAATAGTCGTATTCCATTGCTGCGTTTGATTGCATGCAAGCCTCCTAAGAAATTTTTTATGTTACGTTAGTGTAACAGTAACATGCTATTATAGGTAAAGTAGGGTATCAGAAAGCTTATATCTTGAGGAAAATGTTGAAGAAGTTTTTTAAGGTGCGCGTAAGGATCTTGCCTTTACGACACCTTGCCTTTGGCACTTTGAATCGAGTGGATGTATTGATAGTCGATCACAATATTGGGCTCACCAGAGAGGGTACGACTCAGGCGTGCCACCACCCCATCAAAATCCTCAAAGAGGTAGTTGGCCATGGAGCCGGGGACGGGGTTGACCTCGTTGAGATAGACCGTATCATCTTTGACAAAAAAATCACAGCGGATGATGCTGCCTCGAAAGAGCGGATCATAAATGCGCTTGAACGTCGCCTGCATTTGTTCAGCCAGCGAATCGTCGATCTGAGCCGCATGCACCTGTTCATCACGTGAGAAATCCATGTATTTTTTGTCAAAATCCAAGAAGGCTTCTTTCTGAGGGGCTTCGATGATGCTCAATTCCCAGTCATCTGTGAGGGCTCCTGCTTGATTGTACTCTTCAATCCCCTCCATGAAGGGTTCGATCAGTACCGTGTCATCAAACTCAAAAGCCACATCGAGAGCATAATCCAGCTCTTCAGCACTTTTGACGATACTGACGCCGATCGAGCTACCCAGGTGGGTAGGTTTGATAATCACAGGATAAGCCATATTTAACGTACGCGTATCTTCACGACGCAGCACTTCGTACGGCAAGGTTTCGATGCCGAGTGATGCCGCGAGAAATTTGGTCGCCAGCTTGCTGTAACTCAAGGCCGATGCCTCCAAGCGTGGGCCAATATACGGAATATGATAAAAATCCATCAAGGCCGCCACCTTGCCATCCTCGCCGTCTCGACCGTGGATGAGATTGAGAACCGTACCGGTCGTGATAGATTTGAAACCAAAACGTCCCTCGGCATGAAAGCCACCCTGTTTGAGGATGAGCTTTTTGTCTTTTTTATACGCGCCGCCACTAAAATGCTTGGAGGTCATTTTGTTCGAATCAATGAGATAAAAATCACGTTGAGCGTCAACAAAGACAAATTGAAGGTCCATCTTTTTCAAAACTTTTTTCATGGTCACAGCAGAAACAATGCTGATCTCATGCTCATAACTCGATCCACCAAAAAGTACAGTAACTATCATGATAACATCTCCGCAAATTCTTCAAACACATATCGGCTCTCATGGGGGCCTGGGCTTGCTTCAGGATGGTGCTGAACGGACATCACCGGCTCCCCTTTGTAGCGCACTCCTTCAATGGTATTGTCAAAAAGATTGACATGGGTTACATCGGCGATTTCAGTGATCGCCTCTGGGACATTGTAGTTATGATTTTGCGCGGTAATCTCTACAGCATGGGAGATCTGGTTTTTGACAGGGTGGTTGCCTCCGTGGTGGCCAAACTTGAGCTTGTACGTATCGTGCCCATGAGCAATTGAGAGCATCTGGTGCCCAAGGCAAATACCAAACATGGGGATCTTGGCCTCAAGAAGTTTCTGTGTGATCACTTTTTCCTGCTCCAAAATCAGCGGGTCGCCCGGACCATTAGAGAGAAATACACCCTGAATTTTCCCAGACTCAAACTCGGCAATCACTTCTTCTGCTGCTGTATTGTTGGGGACAACCTTGACTTCAACTCCGGCTTGAGTGAGCTCATTGAGGATGTTGCGCTTGATCCCAAAATCATAGGCGATAATCCGTTTGGATGTTTGGGCAACGCCGTAGGCAAATTGTGTGACATCATAGCGCGCATCACTATGAATATAAGGTTCATGCGTGCTGACCTGCTCAATGTAATTGATCTCAGCAATCTTTGGAGCGGCCTCTAATTGAGCCTTGAGAGTCTCAACATCGTGAATGTCTGTCGAGGCAATCATCTCCATCGCCCCCTCATCCCGCAACATTTTTGTGATGTAGCGGGTATCAATGGCGGTAATTCCCATGACACCAAAACGCTTCATCAGTACATCCAGCGTCTCTTCAGAACGGAAATTGGACGGACGATCTTGGTAGTTTCGCACAAGGATTCCCTTGCAATAGGCGCCACGTGACTCCATGTCCTGTTCGTTGGCACCCACGTTGCCAATTTCGGGCATCGTAAATGTAACAAACTGCCCAGCATAGCTTGGGTCAGTGACAATCTCTTGGTAACCGGTCATTGACGTATTGAATACCACCTCGCCCACGGCAGTACCCGTTGCCCCAAAGCTCTCTGCTTCGAGATAAAGGCCGTTTTCAAAATAAAGACTGACTTTTTGCATGACGTTGCTCCTGTTTATGTTCGCGGTTTTTGTGCGCCGTTTGTGGTCTATATCATCCCTCGCTTGGAGAGCTCCTCTTGGTAGAGACGCTCATAAAGCAATTCATAATCCTGTGATCCGGGGACAACGTCTCGCTCCATGCGTTTGATCTTGGAGTAGACAATATCATCAATCTCATCAAACGAATCTGCAAAGGCCTTGAAGGCTTTAAAAATGACATTTTTTACTTGATTTTCATTGACCTCATACTCGACAAGGTAATTCTCGTAGAGTTCGTCGAGAATGGTATGCGAAAGGTCATTGTACCGATCATCATAGTTCATGATCACGCCTGCTTCAGCGGCAAGCTTCTTCTTGATCATAAAAAAGAGTTGCCGCTCATCTGCATGCTGGAACTCGATCTCGTCGTAATTTTCATCAATGATATCTTTGACCTTTTCATCGAGAGCGTATTCGATCTTGAGGTTTTCATCAATGATTTTTTTGACGGCTTCTACGACCGCATCTTTCCCTTTGGGGAGTGAAATAAAGGAAGCATTGGCCAGATCGATCGCGACTTTACTGGCGACGTATCCTGTTTGCTGGGGTTTAAGTCTCATGGTTGTCCTTTATGCATTATGCGTTGCAGTATTATAACTTATTTTCGTACGATCGTGTCTTCGCGCTCAGGGGATGTCGATATGATCCCCATTTTGGCTCCGACCATTTGTTCCAGTGCAGTAATATAGCTTCGAGCTGTCTCGGGAAGATCCTCGAAAACTTGCACGCCTTCGGTTTTGTCCCAGCCGGGAAAGCTTTGATAGACAGGTGTCGCATCCTCGAGATCGTAGGGGACATAATCGATCTGCTTGCCATCCACCTCATAGGCAACGCAGACCTTCACCTCATCAAAACCATCAAGTACATCGAGCTTCATCAAGGCGATCTGATCAACCCCATTGATCCGTACGGCATGGCGCATCGCCACCGCATCAAACCACCCACAACGACGTGGGCGACCCGTAGTGGTGCCGTACTCGTGGCCGTTGTCTCGCAATGTTTGTCCCGCCTCGTCAAAGTCTTCACTCGGGAAGGGACCATTGCCCACACGGGTGCAATAGGCTTTGGCAATGCCGGTAACCCGACCGATATCCTGAGGTGCGATCCCCAGACCACTGGCGGCTCCGGCACTCACCGTCGTGGAGCTGGTCACATACGGATAGGTGCCATGATCGATATCCAGCATCGTCCCCTGTGCCCCTTCGAGAAGGATTTTTTTGCCCTGATCCAAGGCATCCCATACCAGAAGCGTGGTGTCTGTAATGTACGGCTCGAGCGCTGATTTGTAACCTTCTAGCTCGGCCAGCAGTTCTGTTTCACTCGGAAGACTGACATCCATAACGTCAAAAATCTCCTGGTACATTTCAAAATACGCAATGATCTTGCTCGCTAGCTTGGCGGGATGAAGCAGTTCGCCGACCCGATGACCGACGCGTGCAACCTTGTCTCCGTAAGCGGGGCCGATACCCTTGCCGGTCGTGCCGATGGCCTTATCGCCTTTCATTCGCTCACGTGCCTGGTCGATCAAAGCATGGTAAGGAAGAAGCAAGTGAGCTTTGTCAGAAATAAAAAGTCGCCCTTCGAGGTCATCAAACTGTTCCATCTCTTTGATAAAATCTACCGGCGAAAGCACCACGCCATTGCCTACGACATTTTTTGCCTTGGGGTTGAGGACGCCTGAAGGGATCAAATGCAAAGCATAGGTTTGGTCGCCGATGACAATGGTATGTCCGGCATTGTGCCCACCGGCAAAGCGGCAAACGTAGTCGTGCGTCTGCGCCATATGGTCTACGATCTTTCCTTTGCCTTCGTCGCCCCACTGGAGTCCAACAATGAGATCCGCTTGCTTAGCCATGAATATCCTTTTGAGAAGTCTGTGCGATGCAGGCATCGGTATAGAGGGCAAATCCTGCCGCCGCAATGGTGTCGACCCGGTACGTCCCGCCGGTGGCAAGAAGATCGTTGCCCTCGAAGAGTCGGAACAGAAGCGTGTCGTAGTAGCGCAAGCGAGCAAAATAGAGCGGGGAAATGACGGCATCCTTCCGTCCGATCCCATGCACGGCTTCCGAGATCAATGTCAACTGTTCGGCAATGTCTTCTGGGTACTGACTCAAATCGGCCAAATCAGCTACATGATGAATGTGTATCAATGAAGCCATCCATGGATGCCCCGATGCAAGAATCATTTCGATGTCCATCGACGCAATCGCTTCGATGGACACACCGTATCGCTCTGCAAGGAGACGGGGGATCGCAATATTGGCAATTTGCAAAACCGGCGTAAGTGTCAGTGCTTCCGTCAGCTCCAAAGCCGTACGGGTCACATCAACGAAGTCTCCGTCAATCACCTCAGCGCCCACCTGATACTGTTCGCGTGTGGGGAAGGTAAAAACCGGCTGGATATAGAACCATTTGCGCGCACCATGGCTGCGCCCCAGTCGTCGCGTAATCAAGCGCACGACATCGGCTGTGGAATCGGCACGAAGGCTTACTTCATGATTGTCTGCATCGTTCAAACGAATCAAAGGGCGGCGGTCCGAAAAAGTGGCATGCTGCTGATACGAAAAATAGGGCGTTACAATCTCTTCATAGCCTGCCTCAGCCAACAGAGTTGCTGCGGTGGATTCGATATGCCGCTTGTGGCGGGCACTTTCCCCAAAATAGAGGTGCGTGCCGGCAGGGATTTCGTGCTCGAAGATCATAAACCGTCCTTGAAAACCGTCACCGTGACGGCATAATGGATGGCGATTATAGCGAAAGGGGGGTTAGAGGGGGATGGACGTATCCTGGTGTAGCAGCAGACAGCGCGAATTCATGCGTTGTGAAAATGGCTCAGCGTACCCTGCAAGAGGTTGAGGAAGCTTCGATCCTCTAGAGCAAAACTCAACCCGGTTCCCGTGGATATATACCCTCAGTGCGATACCGTATTGCTGGGCATTATCAATAAGATTTTTAAATGCCAGACTCATGGATGTAAAGTCTGCCTTGATGATGTGATCTAGCTACGGAAAACGTTCTGGCCTCCCAAACAAATATCCCTGAGAATACTTGATCCCAAGATTTTTGACGATCTCAAAAATCGCCTCATTCTCAACAAATTCTGCCACCACGTCCAGCTCTTGCTCTTTGGCAAATGCGACAATGCTGCGGACAATGGATAAAGAATAGCTGTTGTGCTCCATTGCTCGGATCAGCGAGCCATCAATTTTCAAAATATCAGGACGGTATGAAAGGAGCCGTTCGTAGTTGGAATACCCTGACCCAAAATCATCGATTGCAATGCGGGCTCCGTAGCTTTTGATCTGTGTAACAAAGGCATAAATACGATCGTAATCTCGTGTCATTTCGTTCTCAAGTAATTCAAAAACAAGACGTCCTGCCTGCGCACGATGCCTTTCGAGAAAATCCAGAATCATCGTTCGGGTAGGACGATGCTCGATGTCGGCAATGGAGATATTGATCGAAATATCTGCATCGGTTTTGTCGAGGATCGCAAAAGAATTCTCAAATACTTTCTCGGTAATTTGAGGGTAGCATCCACACGTTTTAGAGATATCCAGAAAGGCCTGTGGCGCGACAACATTTCGGTCACCGTCCGCTAGCCGCACTAGTGATTCGTATTTGACTATTTTTCCTGTTTTGTTGTCAACAATTGGCTGGAAGCATGAAACCACAAGAGAATTTCGAAGCGCTTCATGAATCATATCCACCATTTTCATGTTGTGCTGAGTACGCGTTTTTTTCCACAAGGCCATTTGATCGGCAACAATAAAATCTCCATGCGTGCGAACCAATTCTCGGATACCGAATTTCGCTGATTCGAGTACCCGGTCATTGACGGAGACAAAGCTGAGGATGAATGCCATTCGGACACCGATGCCGTTGATCCGTATCGTCTCCTCCTCTCCCATCTTCTGCTGCAGCTCTTTGAGCTCTTCAATAAAAGCATCTTTCTCCTGTTCGCTGCTGCTGTTTGACAACGCAACCAACAAAGCAAACTCCCCATTATCCAATGAATATATACGGTCAAAATCATAAAACTTTTCAAATCTGTCTAAAAGAAATTTACTTATTTTTTCTTGAATTTTTTCCAATGTTACGCTGTCATAAAAATCTTCCAGCATATCAAAGTTTTTTATTTTTAAATAGAGCAGCGCCTGGTCATAGAACTGCACCAGTGCATTCTGTAGCTGACGAGAAGGCTGCATGATCTCCGTGATGTTATTGCGAGGCGAGATATACTCGATCACATTGCCCTGTGGGTCAAGCACCGGCATGATCAGGCTGTCCACATAATAACTTTTGCCATTTTTGGCTCGATTGCGAACCACACCACGCCATACTTGCTTCTCTTTCTGGATAGTGTTCCACATATCACGAAACATTTCATCCGGATTGTCCGGATGGCGAATAATATTGTGTTTCTTCCCCAAAAGCTCCTCTCTGCGATAGCCAGATACGGCACAAAATGCATCATTTACATACGTAATGATACCACTGGGATCCGTTTTGGACACCAGAGCGTTGAGATCGGTCGCCTGCCGATGTGCCTCGAGGAAACGCATGCGATTTTGTGTTTCCTTTGCAAAACGGTACTTTTGGACAATTCGGCTTGCTAGCTCAAAAAAAGCATCGATATCTATGGGTTTTTTGAGATAACCATCCACCCCAACGGCAATGCTGTCCACAAGATAGTCTTCATCACCATACGCCGAAAGAATCACCATCGATACATTTTGATCCTCTTTTCTGATCATTTGAAGCATCTCGATACCATTAAGTTTTGGCAGACTAATATCTGTCAGGATCATGTCGACGGCATGAACGTCAAATTGGGCCAAGCCCTCCTCTCCGTCACGAGCCAAAATCACCGTCCCAAATAGGTCTTTTAGCAGCATTGCAGTCATTTCGCGTGTATCGGAGTTGTCTTCAATATATAGAAGCGTCATCTCCTGTGCCTGATGGATCCAAGCGGTATCAAACTCTTGCATCACGATCCTCTCCTAGTAGCTCAATGCAAAAACGGGTGTATGTATCCCAACTTTTGACATTGAGCCGCCCTTTGCAGTGTTCTTCAATGATCATTTTACTCATATAAAGACCCAATCCTGTACCATCTTTTTTCACTTTGGTTGAAAAATAGGGGTCGAAGATTTTTGGTAGGATCTCCGCAGGAATTCCACCGGCATTATCCGTAATACACAGAGTATTTTTCCTGACACTGATCTGAATACTTGGTGATGCTACCTGCCGATCCACCAAAGCATCTTCGGCATTGCGAATAAGGTTGATCACTACTTGCTTGAGCTTTCCTTCATAGCTCATCAAAGGACGGACATCCTGAACATCAAGCTCTAATGCAATGTCTTTTTTGCTAAGCGAGCCATCGATCAAGGTCAGGGCTCCTTTGACAATCTTCTCCAAGTCGGTCATGCTTTTGGGCTGATTAGGCTTGAAAAAATAACGAAAATCGTCGATCGTTTCACTCATATACTTAATAAGCTTTTCAATCTTAGCCGCATGATCAAGTACGGTCTCCGTAGTGCATTTTCCCAACTGTGCCTTGAGTTGCATCGAAGCAGTCACTGCCGCAATGGCCCCAAGGGGCTGCCGCCACTGATGAGCGATCATTCCGATCATTTCTCCTAGAAGTGCCAGGCGATTCTGTTGCTCCATCAGTACCTTCTGATGCGCATTCTCCTGTTCTTTTTCCGCTACGACAAGTGCAAGCTTCTCTCGCTCTGTGATATCAATCCGCATGGCATAATAGCCGCGAATTTTTCCCATGGTATCCCACAGGGGCTCAATATGAGCATAGACCCAGTAAGTGTCCCCGTTTTTCTTCTGGTTTTTTAGCTTTCCTTGCCACGAATTTCCTCCAGAAATTATGCGCCACAAATCATCAAACATATCTTGAGAGGTGTCGGGGTGACACACAAAATCCAGTCCTTGGCCAATCAACTCTTTTTGGGTATACCCAGAGATATTGCAAAAAGCTTGGCTTACCTCCGTTATGATCCCATCACGATCCGTAGAGGAACCAATGATATGCTTGTCCAGAATAGTGCGCTGCTGCCGTTCGACCTTGTGCAAACGTAAAAACACAACGATCAACATGACAAAAGCAAGCAGGCTGAGTCCCACCAAAACAAGCATCGCAACAAACATTTTCCTTGCGTGTGTTACTTGATCTCGCACCCCTGCGCCAATCTCTTGCTCAACGCTTCTTCCTATCGAATCCAACTCATTAATCTTGGGCGTTAAAAGATGATACCATGCCTTGGGCGTCATCCGTGATGTTTGCTGATGAAGAACAAATTGTGTCAAAGGAATGGAAGTGACCCGATGCGTCCATTGCAAAATTTCATGCTCATGCATAAGAATTTTCCGAGATGAGTTGTCCTCAAAGACCGGAAAAAATTTATTTTGTATTGTTTCGTCTGCATAATGAAGAAAGAGTCTCTTGTGTTCTTTCTTTAGTGCAAGCAAATCAGAAAAACGAGAAAGATTGACAAGCGATCTTCCATGCTCAGAAAGGAGAATGATTCCACCGGCACGCTCCAACCCAACATAATCAAGCAAAAAAAGAAAGTGGCTATAGGCAAGCATTTTTTTGGTGATAGACTGAAGCGGTGCTTCCGTCGCAAAATCTGCAACCGTTTCCAAAAAAAATGAACTAATATCTGTGTAGCGCTTCAGGGCTTCATCCAATGAGCTTTTGCCCAAATCTACACGATGTCTCAATGCAGAAATGCGCTCGATATACCTAGTGGTCTCTTCTCGTAGTTCAGGAAAGTATTTTTGGGAATTTTCATCAAAGAAAGCTTTTTGCTCTTGGATCACTCGGTCAGTCTTTTCTCTTTGGTTGCGAAGATTTTCTTGCGTAAAATGCTTCCGATCTGTCAAAAACCCAATGGTGGATCCTCTCTCCTTTTGCAATTCGTGTAGGACAAGAGCAATGCGATGGCTTAATTCAATCTTTTTATCCAAATGTCGATACAAGTCTATATTGCGATAATTGGAATATATATTCATAAACCCAAGAAACAAAACAATCACCAGCAAACCGGTCACTGCAATAATAAATTTTACTTTTATCGGCAGGTGCATCATTGTATTTCATCTCTCCTACACGTCTTGAAATTAAACGATTATACCTATAATAACATTAATATGTATTATATTAATAATTTTCTTGACATCTTTTTTGTCTAAATTATTCTAGCATTAAACGGGATGCATCGTACAGCAACAAGGCCTTGCGGTCAGCGCCACCGAGAGGCAAGGTGTCAATCTCTTGTCGGGTATAGAGCTCAACCGCTTCTTCGGGCAACTCATCACTCAGCACCACGTCCGCTTCGAGTACAAAATGGCTGTAATGATGCACCAGACTCCCCAGATTTTCCCCTCGGATATCGGCTTGGGTTTGGACAAAACCATAGAGGCCGCCGAGCAAGCGTGCGTTGTTCTTGCGCAGGCCAAGTCGCTCACCGTCAAAGTAGATCCAAAAAGTACGCCGACGCACAGCACGCATTTTTCGGGTGCGTGCGATGGGGTAGCGCAAGGGATCGTGCTGTCCTCGGCATCCTGCTTGCAAGGGGCATTCGCTGCACTGAGGTGCCTTTGGAGTGCAGATGGTCGCACCAATGTCCATCATCGCCTGATTGTATTCATAGGGATGAGCAGGATCAAAAAGTCGCTCAGCCATCCGCCAAAGCTCAAGCTGAGTGGCTTGGCGTCGTCGAAAAAAGCGGTACAAAATCCTCCGGACATTGGCATCCAGGATCGGCACGGCCTCTCCAAAGGCAAATGAAGCGATTGCAGCAGCGGTCGAACGCCCGATCCCGGGGAGCGTTTCAAGCGCCTCGGCACTGGTCGGCAAGATCCCGTCGGTGATGTTTGCTGTCGCATAGAGGTTGCGTGCCCGACTATAATACCCCAGTCCTTCCCAAGCCTTGAGTACGGCATCCTCCTCTGCTTCGGCCACACTTTTAAGGCTCGGAAAACGCGCGAGAAAGGGAAAATAAAACCGCTCCAGCACTGTCCCAACCTGCGTCTGCTGCAACATAATTTCACTGAGATAAATTCGATAGGGATCACGCGTGGTGCGCCACGGTAGATCGTGGCGACCATGGCGGGTATACCACGAGACAATAGCAGCGTGAATGACTTCGTTACCGTTCATTCATCACTTTCTCAATATCCACATTGTCATAGAATGGCGTTTCATCCAAATCCACCGTTTGCTGTCCGATCGCCTGATAACGGGTATAGTATTGTTCGACGAAGTCCCGTACTGCTTGGGTTTTGGGGAGATAAGTACCCGTTTCTTTGACTGCGTAGCGACTCAGGTAGTCTCCGGCATCCTTGCGAGAGAGATAGTGCTCAGCCAGCTCACGGTAGGCGCGAGTGTAATGCTCTTTCATGGCACTGTAGCGGTCATAACGGATCGCTACAGGCGCATCAAAACGAATAACTCCAGCAGCGAAGAGCAGCTCCAGATGAATCAGGCCTTCGCAATAGTACGGCAGAACCTCTCCTACTTCACGCCAGGCCATCAGTCCCACTGCACGCGAGATGACATCGTCGATAATGTGCTTGGAAAGAGCGGCATCTTCGTGAGAGAAAAAGGCCATCAGTCCGCCGGTGGTGGCCTTGAACTCCTCAATATTTTTAAATTGTCCCGATCCATTCATCGCCGTCTCGGTATCATGATCAATCCAGAGAATATGCCCAAACTCATGCCCTATCGTACTGATGTCGTAGATGCGATGCCACAGATCAGGGGATTTTTCGGCCAGCACACGTCGGGCTCGAATGAAGTCTTCGCCAAAGGTCTCCACCGCCAGTCGCATCACCGGCTTGCTCCGCTGGGACGCGAGAACAAAATCCGCGTAGGCAAAAATCTTTTTGCCCAGCTCGGTACTCACCTGCTCATCATTGGGAACGACCTGTGCCGAGAACAGGCCATTAAACTCTGCGGCATAGTAGAGCATCGGCTGACCGATATAAAGCTGTGCTTGATCAACCTGAAGGAGATTCTTCGTGATCGTATGGATCGCATCATCCCCAAGCTCTTCTGCCATGGCGAGGGCAAAACTCTTGATCGCTTCACGCGTATGGGAGTGCGCCTGGAGTGTAGGATTGACGATTCGCAAGTCCCATTCCAGTGCCACTGCCTTGCGGTAGTGATCCTCATAATACTCCAATGGATGCCCCACTTGAATCGGCGAAGTAATCGCCATCCATCGGCGGTCAACCTCAGCCCACATGCTGACCAATTCCGATGTCTCGGTATGGGAAAAGGCACGCTTGATCGCCGCAAAGTAATCAAGCCACACCTCTTTCTGCCCAAAGATATCATCCTCGAGAGGATCAAGCAAAGCAATAAGCTGATCGATCGCCCCGACGACGGCGCGCACATCGTTGGGAAACGCTTCGGCATAGGCTGCGCTACGATAGTGCGATGCGTCCGTGACAGGGGCTTCCGATTTGTCCTTGTGCTCTTGGGGCACCAAAACAGAATAGCATCGATCGGTCACCTCTCCTTCTTTGTCGCGATCCAGCAAGTCGTGCCTGTGCAGCATCTCAAAAATCCGAGCATCATCTCCGTCAAACATTTCCCAGAGCCGGAGATTGACACCATGAAGGATGTGTCCCGTCCAGCGACTCTGCCATTCGCTCAGTCTCAAGCCCACAAAATGAATACCAAACATCAATGCCCGATAAAAAGGTGTCAAAAGCTTCTGTTCTTCTATCCAGCCGATCAGTCGCTCATGTCGGGCAATATGCATCATGCTCACAAAACCATATGCCAGCTCCTTTTTGGCTCGAATCGCCGCGTCATCCAGCCCGGCCTTTTGCAACACCTGCTCCAGCGCATCTTCGCGTAAATTCACGATCCGTGTCAAAGCCGCCATCACGGTGTCGTCATTGTGTTCGATTCCCAACAGCTTCAAAAAGGCCCTTACAACCTCATCGGCCTCCTCGTGTCCGCCCTTGAGAAGCATATAGTAGTCGTTGAGTTCTGCTTGGCGGCGATGCAGGGCATCGTAGATACTCTGAAGATCGGTCATAAAATCTTTTTGGGTCATATCGTGTATTTTCCTCTTTTTGTAATGTAGGATGTGTCATGGCACACCTTTGGGGGTATCTCATCCTGAATACAGGCACAAATCATACCCAATCGAGATAAAACGCATGCGGTTTTGGTGTGCCGTGGCACACCCTACGCGGGGAAAGTCACCTTTGACGGTTTAACAACCTGATAATCGGCCGCGCCAATTCCAACGCCTTTCCCCGGTGCGATAACGCATGCTTGACCGACTCGTCCAGTTCTCCAAGCGTCTGTTCATACCCTTCGGGGATAAACATCGGATCATAGCCAAATCCTCTCTCTCCTCGCGCTTCGGCAATAACTTCTCCATGCATCCAGCCATGCACAACATACTCGCCTTGGCTACTGACAATGGCAATGGCGGCGGTGTAGTAAGCTGGTGTCCGGTCAATACCCAAGGCTCGAAGAGCATCAATAAGCTTGTGTAAGTTTTCCTTGTCTCCTGCGCCCTCTCCGGCAAAACGTGCCGAGTAAATCCCCGGCTCTCCGCCGAGTGCCGGTACCGAAATACCACTGTCATCTGCAATCACAATCGCATCCCTTTTCAACCGCGCGCCAATCGCACGGGCCTTGATGTATGCATTGTCGGCGAAGGTCTCTCCGTCCTCAATGATCTCAAACGGCATCATAATCTCTCCAAACGGAACGATTGCGCCCCCAAGCATATCCTGAAACTCTCGAAGCTTTCCTTTGTTCCCGCTCGCGAGGACTAATTGCATGGTCTTAACCTTTTTTTAGCGATATAGGACTATAATTGTCCGTTTTATTTCTATGAACAAAATTATATCCAATAAGTGAAGGTTCTTCCCCATGAAAGAGATTTTCAAAAAAGTTCTCCCCCTCAGTTTGATCGTTGCTCTACGTTTTTTCGGTCTATTTATTGTCCTTTCTGTGCTTTCGCAGTATGCCCTTGGGCTACCCGGTGGCACGGCGACTCTGGCCGGTATGGCCGTCGGCGGCTATGCCTTGACCCAGGCCCTTTTACAGGTCCCCTATGGCGTACTCAGTGACAGAATTGGGCGCAAAAAAACCCTACTGATCGGCTTGCTGATCTTTGCTGCAGGTTCAGCAGTGTGTGCTATCTCTGACAACATCTATATGCTTCTCTTTGGACGATTCCTCCAAGGAGCCGGTGCCATCGGTAGCGTGGTGACAGCCATGATCGCAGACCATGTCCGTGAAGATCAGCGTGCACACGCCATGGCCGTTATGGGAATGACAATCGCTATGTCTTTTGCTGCGGCAATGATCATCGGGCCGATTGTCGGTGGTTTCTATTCCGTCAGTGCCCTCTTCTGGCTCACGGCATTTCTCGCGCTTGCAGCCTTGGCGATTCTCTTTACTGCCGTGCCTGAACCACCTGCAATTGTTCACAGCTACAGCGAAGAGGAAGCAAAGATCAAACATGTGTTTCGCGACAAAGACCTGGTACGAATGTACGTCACGTTTCTTTTTCACAGCTCCACGATGGCGATTGCATTTTTCATCATCCCTGTGGTTATGAAGCAACATTTCGGGCTCGGAGCTGAAGCGTATTGGAAAGTCTATCTTCCTGCTGTCTTTTTTGGAATCATCGCCATGGGGCCTGCGGCGGTCTTTGGAGAAAAATACAACAAAGGAAAAGAGATTTTTCTTATCTCCATTGCTTTTGTTGCCGCCTCTTTCGCACTCATGGGCTGGGCCGGTTCTCTGTTTTGGTTTGGTGTGGGTGCGACATTCTTCTTTATTGGCTTCAATATGTTTGAGCCGCTTCTACAGAGCTTTGTAAGCAAATTTGCCAAGGTACACCAAAAGGGAGCCGCCCTCGGCGTAGCCAACACTTTCGCCTATGTTGGTATTTTCCTCGGGGGCGCAATCGGCGGGTATGCCTACGAGCATTTTGGGCGAGGAGGCGTTGCAATGCTTGTCTTGGCTGTCACGGTCATATGGGCCCTGTGGATCATCGGCATGCGCAGTCCTGGCATCAGAGACAACGTATTTCTCCCCTTTTCTCACTACGACAAGCACAAGGTAGAAGTCCTCAAAGATCTCAACGGCGTCACAGATTTTTATCTCAATGAAACCGAAGAGATTATCGTCGTCAAATTTGACAACGATCTTCTCGATGGAGATACCATACGGGGCGTGCTGCTCATACGTTAATCGAAGCTATGGTATCATTCTGTATACAGTTATTTACA
>CAZCAZ010000026.1:0-15022 GCA_964496735.1 uncultured Nitratifractor sp.
GCCCACCTCGAGCTCGCAGCGGTCAATGATCGCCTGAATGTCTTCATCGGTAAAAAACTTAGTAAGAGGTCCTTTGAGTCCGTCTTCTTTCATTTGGAAGTAGCCCAAACCCTGCGCGCCAAATTTGCGCACATAGTCCTCGAAGCCTTTCATTTGTCTCTTGGAGAAAATTTCATCGCCCTTGGGGACACGCAGGGCTTTGATACGATTCTTCTCTGGTGAAGCCGCAATATTGGAAAATATTTCATTGTCGCATCGTGCAAAAATATCGATCACATCCACCATGGCCAGATCATAGCGCAGATCCGGCTTGTCTGAGCCATACTGCTCCATGGCATCGGCATACGTGATCCGCGGGAAGGTTGCAGGGATATCAAAGCCGCATTCCGTAAAGACATTGTGTATGAGCTTCTCGCCCACCGAAATGACATCTTCCTGATCGCAGAAACTCATCTCGACATCAATTTGAGTAAACTCCGGCTGACGGTCTGCACGAAGGTCTTCGTCTCGAAAACACTTGGCGATCTGAAAATAACGATCAAATCCACCCACCATCAAGAGCTGCTTGAACAGCTGAGGTGACTGAGGAAGCGCATAAAACTCTCCGCCATGCACTCGACTGGGTACGAGATAGTCCCGTGCGCCTTCCGGTGTGGATTTGGTCAGCACCGGCGTCTCCACCTCAAGGAAGTCCATCGCATCGAGTGCATTGCGTGTGGCGATCGTGGCTTTGGAGCGCAATTTAAAGATATCATAGGCTCTTTGACTGCGCAGTTCAAGGTAGCGATACTTCAACCGAATCTCTTCATTGACTTTGTCATCCCCAAGCTCGAATGGCATAGGTAGCGAACGGTTTTCGATCACAAGCGTTTCGACGACAATCTCTACTTTGCCTGTTTTGAGATTGGGGTTTTCCAGTCCTGCACCTCGTGCACGCACCTTTCCTGTCCCAATCATAACAAACTGATCCCGCACTTCATCGGCAATCGCATGCGCCTCGGCACTATCGGCTGGGTCGCAAACCAACTGCACAACCTCATCTTTATCGCGCAAGTCAATAAAAATCACTCCACCATGGTCACGACGACTGGCCACCCAGCCCGCTACCGTAACTTCTTGTCCAATATGCTCTTCGCCTATCTCGGCGCAATAATGTGTTCTCACAAATGATTCCTATTTATAGTATAGTAATGAATGGCGCGATTATAGCCAAATACGCTTGAAAGCTTTCAAAAATAATTTTTTATTTTTGTGACAAAAACCACGATTTTGTCACAATAGAATAGTATACTGTCATCTGGAAAGCAACTTTCAATAAAAGGAAAAAAAATGATCAAACAAAAACGTGTAGCGCTTGCGCTCAGTGGACTATTGTTGGGCGGCGGCGGTATTGCATATGCTGACTTTGTTGATGGAGTCGTCGGTGGCGTCGTGGGTGGCGTTGTCGGGTCGGTCATTACCAACGAAGTGTATCGCAATGGCCGTCGCCATCGCGCCGTGCGCAGGCGCGCACACCACGTGCGCAAGCGACATGCGATTCATCGCAAAAAAAAGATTCACAGAGCACCCACCGTTGTCATGACAACAGAGAAAAAGATTCAAAAATCCCTTGCTGCATTGGGGTTTTATCGCGGAGCCATTGATGGCCAGATCAATGCATACGAAACGCGTTCAGCCATCAAGGCCATGAACAATGCCTATGAGCGAGGCAACACCGCCACACTCGATATGCACGCCAGGGACACATTGACCTATCTTGGGGATCTCTTTATTTTTGATCGTTATTTGATCTCCCGTGCTACCAACAAGCACAGCAAAGGCAAAAAGCTACAGACAGCTCTCAAAATTCATGGAACCTATCATGGAAAAATTGACGGAGTCGTAGGTCGAGGAACCCGAGCTGCAATCGCCGAATACACCGGAGGATCATCCTCGCTTGATTTTGAGCAGGAATACCGCCTCATTGAAAGTGCCAAGAAGAAGAATGATCGCAATATCGAAGATGCCATCGCCTCTCTCAAGGGAGGCAATACTGCCCACCCAATGGCACAAAAAAACAATCAGTCGCTTGTCCTCCAGCCAGCCAACTAACAATACAGCGAGGCACCGCTAGGGTGCCTCGCTTATTTACTCACTCTTGCGCTCTATTTTTGCCCCAAGAGCCGCTAGTTTGCCTTCGAGATTGTCGTATCCGCGATCGAGATGGTAGATGCGACGCACCTTGGTGACTCCTTTGGCTGCCAAGGCACCCAGCACAAGCGCAGAGCTCGCTCGAAGATCCGTCGCCATCACTTCGGCTCCATTGAGCTCGTTTACCCCTTTGATGGCTGCCGTGTTTCCCTTGAGCCAAATGTCTGCTCCCAGACGGTTCAGTTCGCTCACATGCATAAAGCGGTTTTCAAATAAACGCTCCTCAATCAAACTCTCTCCATCCACAATGATCGCTACCGCCATAAATTGTGCTTGCATATCGGTCGGAAAACCCGGATACTCCGTCGTGATAATATTGACCGGCAAGAGCTTCTTGGGTGGATGAATCGTGATCGATGTCTCGTCAATGTCAAAATCACACCCCATACTCTCAAGCTTATCGATCACGGCCTGAATATGCTTGATATTGACTTTTTCAAGGGTGATATCCGAGTAGGTAATGGCTCCGGCACACAGATAGGTTCCCGCCTCAATGCGATCAGGAATGATCTCCACAGGCTCCTTCCACTCGAGAGGCACTCCACCGGTACCGTGCACCGTAATAGTGGCCGTGCCAATCCCTTCGACCGATACGCCCGCTGCGACCAGCATGTCACAGACTTGGACAATCTCTGGCTCACGGGCGGCATTGATGATCTCCGTTGTCCCATGCGCCATGGCAGCAGCCATCAGGATATTTTCAGTGCCGCCAACTGTGATCTTGTCAAAGATAATTTTTGCCCCGCGCAAACCATTGGGTGCTTCGGCACGGACGTAGCCGCCCTTGATCTCGATCTTCGCCCCCATGGCCTCGAGGGCCTTGAGGTGCAGATCGATTGGCCGCTGACCAATCGCACATCCACCTGGCAAACTCACTTCGCACTCGCCAAATCGCGTCAACAAAGGACCAAGCACCAAAATCGACGCTCGCATCTGCGATACGATCTCATACACGGCTCGGGTTGAGTTCATGCTGCCATTGTCGATATGGGCAACCGTTGACTGATGGTCGACTTTTCCCCCGAGCATGGTCAACAATTTCAATAAAGTACGAATATCCACCACATCCGGCAGGTTGGTTAGCGTCAACGGCTTATCACTCAAAATAGCTGCAGCAATGACGGGTAGGGCAGCATTTTTTGCGCCACTGATCGCAATCGATCCACTCAATGTCTGTTGGCCGGTTATCTCTAAATAATCCATGTAAATTCCATCGGTTAAAAGTATGGTATTTTACCGACTCTATGCTTTAGTGTGCAGTAGGGCATACTCATATTATCTAATACCTATCTTAATATTTTTAGATATATTTAATGTTATATAGTGTACTATATTACTTAATATCTTATAGTAAATACCATTTTATGGACTCAGAGGATCTTTATGAGCAGCGCACTGGACCGACTCAAAGCATTACATGATAAGTTAGATGCTAAAAAATCAGAACAGGATAGCAAAAAAAAGGCTGCTGGCTCCACCCGTTCTCGCAAGTCCTCTTCAGAAAAAAAACAGGCTGAAAAGGCCGCACTTCCTTCCCTGGAAGAGCTGAGCAATACGCTCGTAAATTTCATGAAAGTCAATGTGACCGATGAGCAGATACGCACAGAAAACCTTCAGCGTGTTGCCCAGCTCTATGTGGAGCTTTCTATTTACGAAAAAGCGCCGGAGATTGAACAGCTTTTTATCTACAAAGCGATGAACATCAGCGGTATAGGACTCAAAGAAGAAGATTTTGGAGAGATCCGTGCCGGAAAATATGTGCAGGTGATCGCCATCACCTATGAGCCGGACAAAAACGGCAAGAAAAAAGCCAAGAATATTTCTCTGGGGTATTTTGGAAAAGCCGAAACACTTGATGAAAAATACAAAAATGAAATTATCGAATTTGTCTTGCGATGGCGATACGAAAAAGCATTTCAAAACCTTGAGCACTACAAAGATTTATTAGACCGCGTGCGCCCAGCTAGCCCAGCTTGATAATCCCCCTCGGCAACCCCTAACCAAAATATTGCTACCATTGCAGTCACTATATTTTATCCAAGGCTCTTACTATGCATATTGATATCACCGCTGAAAATCTTCTCATACAACTGAGTTATCCCGTCAATGACGTCATGCTCGCACAGATGCAGCGTGCCATGGATGCCACATCAGGATTTGATCAATTTTCCAAACATATCCTCAGCCTCAAAGATGACTTGGCTCGTCTTGATGGGTACATTGCGCTTTCCAATTCTCGTGATATTCTCAAGATCAAAAGTGACGCCACGCACCCTGAAAAGATCGAAGCATACAGAGAAGTGCTGGGCAAGTGGAGCGAAAAATACAAAGTAACCCTCCAGCATGTCGCCGGCACCAACACGTTCTACATTCTTGGTATCGTATAGTCCGTGCCATTATCTACGCTCAACACCGAGCAAAGCCAAGCAGCAACCGCCTCGGCAGGCGCCAACCTCATCATCGCCAGTGCAGGAACAGGCAAAACATCTACCATTGTTGGGAGAATTGCTTACCTGCTGGAAAGCGGTATGCCTCCAGAGCGGATTTTGCTGCTAACATTTACCAACAAGGCTGCAGGTGAGATGATCGCCCGATTGGGAGCTTTTTTTCCAAAAAAAACAATCGAAAAAATTGAGGCGGGCACCTTCCATGCTGTGAGCTATCGCTGGCTCAAGTCTCATACTCCCGGTCTCACACTCAAACAGCCCGGTGAACTCAAAACACTCTTTCGTAGTATATATGAAAAGCGTCATTTTAAACGCCTCAATCTTGGAATGGAGCCCTTTGCAGCGCCGTACCTCTATGATCTTTACAGCCTGTATCAAAATGCTTCCCTGGAGACATTTGACGTATGGTTTCTAGAGCGCTACCCCGAACACGAGCCTTTGATGGATATTTACATGGATATCTGCGATGAGTTTGACCGCGTCAAAACTGAATATGGTTTTGCGTCTTTTAATGACTTGTTACTTCTGAGTGTTGCTTACCTGCAGGAACATCGCATTGACTTTGGCGAAGTGCTTGTGGATGAATATCAAGACACCAACACCCTCCAGGGGGCACTGATCGACGCGCTGAAGCCTGAATCGCTTTTTTGTGTAGGGGATTACGATCAGAGTATTTATGCTTTTAACGGTGCCAACATAGCCAATATAGCCACCTTTTCCGAACGCTACCCGCAAGCGCGTATCTTTACACTCAAGACCAACTATCGCTCCACAGCTCCCATTCTCTCCTTGGCCAACCGTGTCATTGAGCGCAACGAACGTATCTATCCCAAGAAGCTCGAAGTAGGGCGACAGCGCGAAAAAAGCTACCCGCCCCGACTCCTCCTTTATGACGAGCTCTTCGAGCAATATCAGTCCATTTCAGCCATGATCAAACAATCGCATACTCCCAACGATCACATTGCTGTCATTTTCCGCAACAACGCCAGTGCTGACGGGATCGAGGCAAGCTTGCGCGAACTTGGTCTGCCCTGCAAGCGCAAGGGGGGGACAAGTTTTTTCGAATCCAAAGAGATCAAATTTCTCCTCGATTTACTCAGTCTTTTAATCAACCCACGTGACATGATGGCATTTATCCATGTATTTGAGTACGGCAAAGGAGTAGGGGCGGCACTTGCCAAAGAACTCTTTCAGTCGCTGGTGCATTTCGGAGAAGGTGATGTCATGAAGGGACTCCTTTATCCAGTCAAATACGATCTGCCTAAGCTCAATCCCAACAAAAACCTACAGCTTGGGCTGTTTGATGATGATTTGGAGATCGGATCAGTCACGCGCTTTGCCTCCATGAGTCTTCCTGATGCCATCCGTGCGCACCCTTTACTCAAGCACCCACGTATTGGTACGGATGGAGTGCATTTTTTCGCAGATTTTTATCATTTTGTTCTCTCAGCCAAGCGCGCCAATGCGCCCAAGACAATTCTCAAACATGCAATAGACTCACCGCTGTATCAAACAATCATCGATCAGCTTGCCACGCAACGTGCGCGTCTCAAGAGTGGCGAAGTTGACCCGGACAAAAAAGCACTCTCCAGAGAGCGGATCGAACGAAAAGCAAGGTTGCTTCTGGATCTGAGTAGTCACTATCATGACTTAAGTCGCTTTATCAACGCCATGGTATTGGGAGGAAATGAGCTCAGTGAAGGAGAAGGTGTCAATCTTCTGACCGTGCATGCCTCCAAAGGATTGGAATTTACTGAGGTCTATGTTGTCGATCTCATGGACGGCCGTTTTCCCAACCATAAGCTCATGAACCAAGGAGGAGAATTGGAGGAAGAAAGGCGCCTGTTTTATGTCGCGGTTACCCGCGCAAAAGATCGACTTTTTCTCTCGATGGCCTCGTTTGACCGCGTCAAGAAAATAGACTTCAAGCCCTCTCCATTTCTATATGAATCAGGATTGATCCGAGAAAAATCTACAGATAATTCTGAAAAATAGCCTAAGAAATATTTTATTATCTTTTTGTAAACGATAAAGTACAAATCGCTATTAACAATAGAATAAATCGGTATTTATAAATATTTTGTATAAACTATAATTTTATATGTATTTGATATTTATCGCACTCAAAGTCCGAAATTTACTCGATCGTTCTAAAATATTTTCGGCAAAATTCTCATTGGTTTTTGGAAATGTGCTATAATGTATTTTACCATTTCAGGAGTTAATGATGGAAAAAATATCCACTGATATTCTGGTGATCGGAGGGGGGCCTTCTGGGGCAAATGCTGCCAAGTATTTGGCAGATGGCGGACGCAGTGTTTTGCTGATTGAGAAGGATTTTTTATTCGAAAAACCATGCGGTGGCGGATTATTTTTGCGTGCATTCGAAGAATTTGATATCCCAAAATCCCTCATAAAAAAAGAAGTCAATTCCATCGAGATTGTCTCACCTGAAGCACAAAAAGTTTCGGTCGATATCCGTGATTTTCCACTCGGTGTCGTCCACCGCCAAGCATTTGATGCATCGCTTCGCAAAAAGGCACAAGAGGCGGGAGCCACACTCATCGAAGCAAAGATGCACATGGTCACCTCAGATTCCGATGGCATCACTGCCCAGGCGCGCAAGAGCGATGGCACTGAGCTGGAGATTCATGCAAACTACCTCATCGCTGCTGATGGTGTCAACTCTCCTACGCGCCGCCGCCTGCTAAACGAGAGCCCTAGTCGTGTTCTAACCTACTATGCCGATCTAAAGGACCAAGAGACTGAGGCGTGTCAATTTTGGTTTGGGGACGATATTTCTCCGGGCTATTACGCATGGATTTTTCCCCACCACCATGGTGTCAACGTCGGGCTGGTTGCCAACGACAAACATCGTATGAAGCAATTCTACCAACGTTTTTTCCAGAAAGCCTCTATCCACGGTGCGATCCCGAAACCAAAAGGCTATTTTATCCCCCACTGGAAGAAAATGACGCTTTATCAGGATCGTGTTTTGTATGTCGGAGACAGCGCATCGCTCGTTTTGCCCTTCACCTATGAGGGGATATATTATGCATTAAAATCTGGAAAACTTGCCGCCGACGCTCTCCTGAAAAATGATCCGTTTCTGTATGAAAAAACATGGAACAATCTGTACCTAAAAAAATTTAAATTTCTCCGAATTCTCCAAAGTATCTTTCTAAAAAATGACTGGTTCTCAACACGCATGAGTCGGTTTTATGCTCATGAAAGATTTCAGCGTGCCGTGCTGGGATACTGGAGTGGATCACGAAAACCAGCCGGATTTTTTCCGACGATTCTCAAGGTGATTAAGGCACTATTCTTTTACCGGTAGCGTGAAATAAGATTTTGTTTGCGTAAAAGTACGTTTTTATTTAAAAGTAGCAAAAAATCTACTATAGGAACTATTTATCTTCAGGCCGAGATCATCAGATATTCTCAAAAATCCACGTTCAACATCTCCAGAATCTGCCGCACTTGTCAGATCGATATAGTAGCTGTACACGCTGCGCATCCCGCGTCGGATATCCATCCTTAGGAAGCTATTTGGAAAGGCTGTCAATGCTTTTTGCTGGCTATTTTGATTGGAGTTACAATGTATATTTTTCTGACTCTCTACCGTGAGGCGCCAAGGGCAATCTTCTGTAAATGTATAGACAGATTCCAAGGATTTCTTCATCTCAGGATCAAGAGAATATTTGTGCAATTTCAGGCAAGTCGGCGGATGACTCTTGAGCGATCGATCATAAATATTTACCATAGCCTTCTTTTCGCATCCGCCAAGAAACAAAAGGATAACCGGCAAGGAGAACAACAAACTTTTTTTCATTTTTCCGCTTTAGTATTGGTGTTATTATTATTTTTATTGATAATAAATATCAAAGATGTATCGTCCCATAATTGCCCTTATGTGTACCTAAAATATGATACAATGCCGCAAAAAAAAGGATACCATTGCCATGATGCCTGAACTTGAAATCGTTACCCTCGAAGAGATACAAAACGACATCGCCAACGAACTGGGCGTAATGCTCTACTTCTCCGGAATCCATTGCAACGTCTGCCACGCCCTGAGACCCAAAGTGGAAGCAATGTTTGATAAAGATTTTCCTGCCATCAAACGACGCTATATTGATGCAGAGAACTCTCCCGAAGTGGCCGCGCACTATCATGTCTTTGCCGTCCCGACCATGATCGTCTTTATGGATCGACGTGAATTTGCCCGAGAGGGACGTGCCGTGAGCCTTGTCGAGTTGACCAGCCGTCTTCAACGCCCTTATGGGCTCATGATGGATTGAGACATTGGGTACGAGGATATAGATCGCACCATGACACCGCAACATGATTTTGGGCTCTCAATTTGGGGAGAGGAGAACTTTGTCATCAGGCAGGGCAAGGTATGCATCAATACCGGTGAGAACCCCTCGCTCCTCTCGCTGACCCAAACAATTAGAAATCGTGGATTCAAGGGTCCTTTGCTATTGCGTTTTCCTCATTTGATCCGTCAGCAGATCGATCGACTGTTTGCGGAGTTTGATCGCGCGCGCGATGAGTTTGGCTATCAAGGGGAATTTCGTGCAGTTTTTCCACTCAAGGTCAATCAGTTTCCCAGCTTTATCGATGCGCTTATGGAGGTCTCGGCACCATATCATTATGGCCTTGAGGCAGGCTCCAAGGCAGAGCTCACGATTGCGCTGGCCAAAACACCCTTGGGTGCACCCATCACTATTAATGGATTCAAAGACCGCGAAATGATTGCTCTGGCGTTTATTGGAGCAAAAAGTGGCCACAATGTCACCATTACCATCGAAGGGATCACCGAGCTAGAAACAATCATTGAAGTGTATCGAGAATTTAATCCTCCAGAAATCGCAGTGCCTATTGCTCCCCATATCGGTGTGCGAATACGACTTCACAGCAGCGGGGTAGGTATCTGGGCCAAAAGCGGTGGGTACAGTTCCAAGTTTGGCCTCACCTCCACTGAACTTCTCGAGGCATATGAGATACTCCGCAGCCATAATCTGCTCAAACAATTGACCATGATCCATTTTCACATCGGATCACAAATGGGAGAAATAGGACCTCTCAAAAAAGCTTTACGTGAAGCAGGTAATATCTATGCCGAACTCAAACGGCGCGGCGCCAGCGAACTCAATGCCATCAACATAGGCGGAGGGCTCGCCGTCGAATACAGCCAGCACAATCCCGGAGCAGATCGCAATTATTCTCTCAAGGAATTTGCCAACGATGTTGTTTTTTTGATGCAGGAGATCGCCCGCTCCAAAGGGGTGCCTGAACCGGATATCTATACCGAATCAGGTCGATTCATCGCCGCAAACCATTCGGTACTCATCGCCCCGGTCCTTGAGCTCTTCTCGCAAGAATATCACGAGGACTCCCTGCGACTCAAGTCCACCAATCCTCCACTTATTCAGGAACTGCATGACCTCTACACAAGCATTCAACGAGCCAATGCACGTGAGTACCTTCACGATGCTCTCGACCACATGGAGAGTCTGTTGACGCTTTTTGATCTGGGATACATTGATCTCGAAGATCGCTCCAACACCGAGATCCTTGTGAATCTTATCATCAAAAAGGCCATTCGTCTTCTCGGAAACGAAGAAACCGGCGAACTTAAACGTCTTCAAAACCGTATCCAAGAAAAGTATCTTGTCAACTTCTCAAGTTTCCAATCCTTGCCTGACTTTTGGGGCCTGAGTCAGCACTTCCCCATCATGCCTCTCTCTCATCTCGATCAGCCGGCCAGTCAGCCGGCCAGCATCTGGGATATCACCTGCGACAGTGACGGAGAAATTCCCTTTGACCCAAGTCGCCCACTCTATCTGCATGACGTGGACGTGGAGCACGAAGAGTATTTCTTGGGCTTTTTTCTTACAGGCGCTTACCAGGAGGTATTGGGAATGGGGCACAATCTTTTTACTCACCCCACTGAGGCGGTTGTAACCTTCGATACTGAAGGGCGCGCGACCATCACACAGGTACTAGAAGCTCAAAATCTCATGGATGTTCTCGATGACCTTGACTATGATACCGATATTATCACGCAAGCCCTCAAGAAAAATATCCAAAATTCACCCTGGCTCAACAACAAAGAGCAGGGCGACATGCTACAGAAGCTTCATCTCTATTTAAGCGAAAACAGCTATCTTAAAACAATCCAATCCAATGTCAACACGCAAAACAAAGGATAGCCATGCGACTCTTGACTGCCATTCTTCAGGACTTCAGAACCGTCAAAACTTGTGATCCGGCGTTTCGGTCTTATTGGGAGATTTTATTTAATTACCCTGGGGTCTGGGCTTTGTTTTGGTATCGTCTGAGCCACGCATTGCACACGATGGGTCTCCGTCTGCTCGCGCGATGGGTGTCGGGACTGGGTCAGGCATTGACCTTTGTAGATATTCACCCTGGAGCACAGATAGGGCAGGGGGTTTTCATTGACCATGCAACAGGGGTTGTCATTGGCGAGACCACCGTCATCGGCAACAATGTCGTCATCTATCAGCAGGTTACTCTCGGAGGTGTAAGCCTCTCCAAGGGAAAGCGCCATCCAACAATCGAAGATGACGTCGTCATCGGAGCCGGCGCCAAGGTGCTCGGCAACATTACCATTGGCTCCAACTCCAAAGTCGGAGCCAACTCAGTCGTCATACGCGATGTTCCGCCAGGCAGTACTGCTGTCGGTGTCCCCGCGCGCGTCTCCAGTCGCATCGACGGCAACGTGCCACTGAGTCACAATATTATGCCCGATATCGATCAAAAACTATTTGAATACCTGCTCAAGCGAATTGCCGTACTCGAGCACACACTCAAGAGCGGCGACCAGGAGGCGATGGAAAAAGAGGACGAAGAGCTCGAAGAGGTTTATCGAAGCTTTATTGAGTCCATGAAATAATTTTTTCCACGTATCTCGTCAATTTGAAGAAACAAAAGTCACCATTTTGTATGTTTTTCTTTCACAGTTGTCGTCTTCTTGACGATTTTCATCGACGCGAGCGTATGCGCATGTAGTCGCTTTCGACTGAATCAGTCCCGTACTCTTGGCCAAATAATTCTCCTCACGCGTCTCCTCAATGGATTCAAATCTCTTTCCATCTACCGTTGCATAGACCGTATGGCGGCGTACACATGTGACCCGAAGGACATCATGATACTCTTTGGGGTAGGGCTCGACACTCATTTGACTCAAATAGGCCGTGGCATTGCATTCATACGTCAACGTACTATTTCCTGACGCTTCCACTTGCTGGCGGAGTACTGACTCCTGAACAAAGTTGTGCATCATGCTGACATTACGATCAAAATGGTAATCAAGATCTCGTGTGATATCCTTGACGGCAATCGTATCAACCAGTACGGCATAGTGCTTACTGCTTTCACTGCTCGTCTCCACGATGTTGCTGGCATTGCGCTCTATGGTATATTGTGTCTCGCCCTGATATTCGGGTGTGGAGAAATTGCCTTCTCCCTTGTTTTTTTGTGATGTATATACGGCATAAACGATGATGCCAGATGTTTCTGGAGTCAAATAATCGGCCAAATCGTATGTTTGATTGTTGCCAACTGTATCGAGACCGCTGCATCCTTGGAAAATCACCAATCCAGCTATTCCACCTAAAAGCCACGTTTTCAATTTGTTGTGCGACATCACCACTCCTTGTTATTTTTTTCTACTGTTTTCTCTTCCTGTGTCTCCATGTCTTTGATCCATATTGTTCCGTTTTTCAACTCATCTTCCCCGGCAAGCACTACATACCGCGCATTAACTCTATCTGCACCCTTGAGGTGACTCTTGAATCCTTTGGAATTGTACTCCAGTGTCACGTTGTCGCTGAGGCGTTTTTGGGCGGCCAAACGAAGCAAGACAGGCAAGGCATCGTCTATCATGGCTCCCATGTAGTACCCCTCACGTACCCTCTCGGGCATTTGCACCAGATCCATAATTCGCTCGATTCCGATAGCAAAGCCGATCGCTGGCGTCGGCTTACCGTCCAGGAATTCCACGAGACGATCATAGCGTCCGCCTCCCGCGATAGCCGACTGCGCTCCGATGGCATCACTGACAAACTCAAAGGCCGTCTTCGAGTAGTAGTCCAGCCCGCGTACAAGATTGGTATCAATTTCATAATCAATCCCGGCATCTTCCAGCAGCGTTTTGAGCTGTTCGAAATCATTGTCACAGCTCACACAAAGGTTCCCGGTGATCTTGGGGGCATCGGTCAGCAATGTCTGGCAATGCTCATTTTTGCAATCAAGTGTTCGGATAGGATTTGTACCGATTCGACGGTTGCAGTCTTCACAAAGCTCATCTTTGATGTTGTCGAGAAAACCTACGAGTTTGTTGCGATACTCAGGCATGCACGTCGGGCAGCCGAGCGAGTTGATCTGGAGTTTGTATGTGATCCCCAGCGCATCAAAGATCTGCCCCAGCATTTGTATTACTGTGAAATCTTCATACACACTCGCTTCGCCAAAACTCTCACAGCCAAACTGATGAAACTGACGCAGACGCCCTTTCTGCGGACGTTCGTAGCGGAACATCGGGCCGTAGTAATAGAATTTGTTCTTCCCCTGCTGACGATCGAGCTTTGCTGAGACATAGGCCCGCACGACCCCCGCGGTTCCTTCAGGGCGCATGCAGACGTCATTGTCTCCCTTGTCAGTAAACTGATACATCTCTTTGCCCACGATATCAGAGCTCTCGCCGACGGAACGTTTGAACAGCGCTGTCTCTTCGAGGATCGGCGTCTCGATATAGCTGTAACCGTAGCGCTTAGCGATGGCAATGGCTGTGGTCACGATGTGGACATAGCGTGCGCTCTGATCGAAGGTGAAGTCCTTCATGCCGCGTAGTGGATTGATCATGTCAATATTCCTTGTGTTTCGGTGCAATAGGGCGAATTATATCTGCAAATAGCTGACGATTTTTTGGTGGATGGTCTCTATGGACTCGGTGGCATCGATGAGCAGATGGTCTATCTCGAGTTTGCCCAGGCTCTCTCGCATATGATCCTGAACGCGCATCAGATACTCGAGACCCCGCTTTTCTATCCCATCAAGGCTTTTTTCACCCATGCGTGCACTGAGTGTGTCCATGTCGGTCAAAAAGAGGATGATCTTGTCAGGAAAATGGCCGTCCAGGGCAAAACGATTGAGCGACAACAGCTCGTCAAAGTCAAAACATCCACTTGCGAGTGCATACCCAATCCCCGACAAAAAGCCCCGGTCAGAGATGACAAGCTTGTCCTGATTGGGGGCGAGCACTTCATCATAATGCTCTGCACGATCCGCCAAAAAAAGCAGCAACTCTGCCCGCGATGAGTGCAGACTGCCTTCGAGCAAAATCTCCCGGGCTCTTTGGCCGAAGCGTGTACCACCTGGTTCATGAGTAATGATCGCTTCAGAGTATTTTTTGGCGATGGCGTGGATCTGTGTACTCTTGCCGCTGGTATCAATCCCTTCAAACAGTACGACCATTACTTCTGGTACCCTCGTATCAGAGCACGAACTTCGGGTGTCAGCAGATGATCCACTTTGCCATCGTATCTCAAAATCGTACGCACGATCGAGGAGCTGACAAAGGCGTGTTCGAGGCTGGGCATGAGATAGACCGTCTCGAGCTCTTTTTTGAGCGAGGCATTGGCATAGCCCATCTGCAGCTCATACTCGAAGTCGCTTACCGCCCGCAGGCCGCGTACGATGATGTTGGCTTCCAGCCGGTCGGAGAGATCGACCAGCAGGCTCTCGAAGCCGATCACCTCGACTTTGGGGCGGTCAGCGGTGGCCGCACGCGCCATCTCGATCCGCTGCTCCAGCGAAAACATCGGCTTCTTGGCCTGCGAATCGGCCACCGCGATGATAATCTCATCAAACATCGTACACGCCCGCCGGACGATATCCAAATGCCCCACCGTAATCGGATCAAAAGTACCGGGATAAATCGCACGTCTCATGCGAAATCTCCTGCGGAGATTTCAGCGGGTAGAAGGTAGAGGGTAGAAGGTAGATTGGCATCGTGCATGGTGTCCTCGTTCATGGAATAATCTATGAAAGAATAGCATAAATCTGCTTGGTGTTGTGAGGATGCAACACCCTGCGGGGGTCATAAACGATATGGTATCTTGTAGGGTGTTCTCCCCCGACAACACCACGGGTTTGTTGCGCTTTTTTCTTCGTTATTTCGATGAGATATTCCCCTGAAACATATCTTTATGGTCAGGAAAAATTCCTGCACAATGCTTCGATAATGCGAGTATATTCATCCGGTGAAAGCTCGGCGATTTTTTCGCCGATGCGTTGTTGGGAGAGGGTGCGGATCTGGTTGATGAGGATATCCGAATCGTGTCGGAGACCACCCC
>CAZCAZ010000027.1:0-14632 GCA_964496735.1 uncultured Nitratifractor sp.
CGGTAGAGCTGACAGTGGGCTTCAAATCCCGCCATGGCTTCACTCACTGCTTCCGCCGCAAGGGCATAGTCCACAGCATTGACTTTGGCCTCGATTTCCTCGGGGTCGATGTTGGCAGTTTTGCTGCGGCCGCATCCGCTGATGACGACCCCCTCAGCATTGAGCTTGCGCACAGCAGCTTCATCGATCTGCGCCGTCATTGCGACCCGTGCACCCTCCTCCTCGAGTTGGATTGTGGCCACGTCGGTCGCATCGGCTAGGATGTTTTCACTGATGAGATAACCCACGGCCAGTGCCTTCTGATCCACCGGTGTCGCCATCAGGGCTGCGATCAACTCACCATTGACCGTGATCTCCAGCTTGATCTCTCGCACCAGCACATCATCAAAGGAGACTTTGCTCCCCTGCTCGATTCGGGTAATTGCATATGGATAAACCGCTTCCAAGACATCTCCCTCTGTTTATGGTCGTACCGCATCATGCCACATTTTTGTTGGGAAGGAGTTAAATCGGAGAAATTCACTCAGATATATTCAAGGAGACTTAAAGCATATTGTTACTTTTTTGTTATAAAATTGTGTTATACTTTCGCTGTACCATTTTCTTTGCCCAACAACATCTAGGTTACGTAGGTGATAAGCATTGCCTTGGGCATCACACTGACAAAAGGAGAAAAAATGGCAGACAAAATTTATCGAGTGAGGATGAGCGACCTCAGTTACAGTGTAGAGGATGTCCCACAGGAGTGGCTGGGATTAGGCGGACGAGGACTCACCTCCACAATCGTGGCTGCCGAAGTGGATCCTGAGTGCCATCCACTCGGCCCCAACAACAAGATGGTCTTTGCTCCCGGGCTCCTCTCTGGCACCGCTGCATCCAACAGCGGCCGTACGTCCCTGGGAGCCAAGAGTCCCCTCACCGGCGGGATCAAGGAGAGCAACTCGGGCGGCACAAGCGCAGGCATCATGGCCAAACTTGGGGTCAAAGCCCTCATTATCGAAGGCTTGCCTCAAGACGATGACACATTTTATCATATCCACGTAAGCAAAGAAAAAGTCGAGATCGAGCCCATCCCCGATCTCGTCGGCAAAGAAAACTTCGAAGTACTCGACACCATGCTGGAGCGCTACGGAAAGAAAGTTGCCGTCTTCAGTATCGGGACACCCGGTGAGCAAAAAATGCTCATTTCCAATATCTCCGTCAAAGACCCACAGGGCAAGATCCGCAGCCTTGGTCGGGGCGGACTCGGTGCCGTCATGGGCTCCAAAAAGATCAAGGTGATCACCATCGATGCCGGCGACAGCCGTGAAACATCCCTGGCCGATGCCGCAAAATTCCGTGCCGCCAACAAGGCCTTCACCAAAGCTCTCCAGGACAACCCCATCAGCGGCGAAGGTCTTCCGGCATTTGGTACCGATGTCCTGATCAACATCATCAACGAAGCCGGCGGTCTCCCGACAGAAAACTTCCGCTACGGCACCTCGATCAATGCCGAGGAGATCTCCGGTGAGCATGTCGCAGAAAACATCGAAGCGCGCGGCGGAAAAACCACCCATGGCTGCCATGCCGGCTGCGTCATTCAGTGTTCGCAAGTCTACAACGACAAGGACGGCAACTACGTCACATCCGGATTTGAGTATGAGATGATCTGGGCATTCGGAGCCAACTACGGCATCGATGATATTGATACCATTGCCCGCATTGACCACATCATGGATGACATTGGAGTCGATGCGATCGAAACCGGTGTCACCTTTGGTGTCGCGGCCGAGGGAGGCATGCTCCCCTTCGGTGATAGCGAAGCGGTGATCAAAATCCTCACCGAAGACATCCCCAATGGCACCCCTGTTGGCCGTATCATCGGTAGCGGAACCGGCCTCGTCGGAAAACTATACGGTGTCGTCCGCGTACCGGTCGTCAAAAACCAAGCCATACCCGCCTACGAGCCTCGCGCCATCAAAGGTCAGGGCATCACCTACGTCACCACTCCCATGGGAGCTGACCATACCGCCGGTTATGCCGTGGCTACCAACATTCTCAACAGCGGCGGGCACATTGATCCGCTCAAAAAAGAAGGCCAAGTTGAGCTCTCGCGCAATCTCCAGATTGCCAGTGCGGCCATCGACAGCACAGGCATGTGTATCTTCGTCGCCTTCCCTGCACTCGATGATCCGACCGCCCTGCCCGCACTGATCGATATGATCAATGCCAGATTTGGAGCCGAGCTGACCGGTGACGATGTCACCAACCTCGGTAAAAATATCCTCAAGATCGAGCACGAGTTCAACCTCGCTGCCGGCCTGGGCAAAGCCGATGATCGCATCCCTGAGTTTATGAAGTACGAAACCTTGCCGCCACATGACGCCATCTGGGACTTCACCAACGAAGAGATCGACGCCTTCTGGGACTTCTAATGGCCGAGATCGAAGTGACGGTCAAGCTCTTTGCGCAGTACCGCGCGGGGAAGTTCAAAGTCGAGCCGCGACGCTACCCCGAAGGCACCACCGTCGCGGACGTCATTGCTGAGACCGATATCGCCGTCGAGCGCTACCCTATCGGCGTCATGATCATCAACGGTCGTCACGGCGGAGAAGAACACGTGCTGCACGATGGCGATACCTTGGCACTCTTTCCCAAAGTGGGAGGGGGATAGGACGGAACACCATGACGATTAATTTCAATGCATTTTCCTTTGCCCGGCGTACACTGCGCAAACGGGGGATCGAATGCGTCAAAGTCGATCGGGAACTCGAAGAAGGAATGAGCGTACAAGACTTCATCGACGAACTCGGATTTGAAGAGGGGGAAATCGAGGCTGCCTTTGTCAACGGTACGGTGATGCCCAAAGAAACCGTATTGCATGACGGGGATCGCGTCGCCCTCCTCCCACCGGGCACCCCCGGATCGTACCGCCTGATCTTGGGCATCAAAGACATGAGTGAACAAGGAGAAGCCTCTGAATGACGTAATAGCCGTGATTCTGGCAAAAGCAAACGACGGGCTCTTGCCTTTTCAAGCACAGCAATCGATTGCAGCGCGGTACGATCTCCCCCTTTGGGACGTCGAGCGGCTGGCACTCGAAGCAAACATTACTCCCTTGCGCTATGCACGAAATCGTGATACGATCAATTGCGAACAACAATTGCAGCTGCTCAACACCCGTGTCGCCCTCATCGGCTGCGGCGGACTGGGCGGACATGCCGCTGAGATGCTTACCCGCATCGGCGTGGGGCATTTGACCCTTATCGATCCTGATGTATTTGATGAACACAATCTCAATCGACAGAACTTCTCCACTCCCGATGTGCTGGGACAACCCAAAGTCCATGTCCTCCAACGCCATCTCTCCACCATCAATCCTGCCGTACAGATACGCCCCCTCGTGCACCACTTTGATCCTCTAGAGGATCGGAATCTGATCCACGATGCTGATGTAGTGATCGACGCCCTGGATAATCCAGAAATAAAACGGGCTTTGGCGCACCTGTCCCGATCCGAGCCCTTTCACTTCGTCCACGGAGCCATCGCCGGGATGAGCGGGCAACTGGCGGTCAACAGTACCCTGGAGCACCTCTACCCTGATGACACACAGGGAGCCGAAATTCAGGCAGGCAATCTCGCCTACTCCGCTGTGTTTATCGCGGCCATGCAGGTGAGCGAGACCATCAAGCTGATCCTTGGTATCGGGGAGTCACTAGAGGGGCAGGTTGTGCGTACCGATCTGGCGTATAATGATTTTATGTTTCTTCCGGTGTAGTGCAAGATGAAAAATGCCTGGGACAAAAAAGCACAACGCTACGGACGCTACACCAGCGATCCCGATACACTGGAAGCGGCAATGTTTCATCTGATGGAAGAGATGGGGGTTGATTTTTCTGATAAGCGAGTACTCGATATCGGGTGCGGAACCGGCGTCTATACCTTGCATCTTGCCCAAAAAGCTCAGCATGTTGATGGGCTGGATATTTCAGAAGAAATGCTCAAAATTCTCCGAAACGACGCCGACAAACATGGCCTAGACTCTATCCACGCCGTCCACAGTGATTGGGTAAATTTTGTCCTCCCAGACACCCTATACGACTATGCCCTAAGCACCATGTCTCCAGCTACCCGCACCCCGGGAGGTTTTGAGAAAATGTCCCGATCAGCACACACCAAAATCTACCTCGGATGGGGAGATAAAAAAGGCACCAGCCTGCTTGAAAGGCTTTTTGCTGCCCACGACAGCGTCTACACGCCACCCAATGGAGCTGTCAAACTGCGAACCTGGCTTGAGAAAAACAACATCCCTTATCAACTGCGAGAATACGCCGAGACCAAAACCCGTATCAAGCCATTGGCCAAGGCGATCGAATCCTACAGTTGGCGTCTCGAAGCCCACGGCATCACACCCGATCCCAAGCGCGTCCATGCCGTCCTCGAAGCCTACAGAAACAACGAAGGGGACGTTGTCGAGACCGTTACCAACGATTTCAATCTGATCGTCTGGGGAAAGTAAAGCCTACTCCACCCCTTGTTTGCCGATGTATCCAGCGACATGTCCCGGAATACCCCCCGGCGGGATCAGGGAAACACGGTCTCCGTCTTGGAGCACGGTGCTTTTGGGCATCACTTTGTGGTTGATAAATACCGCCTCGATCTCATCATTCTCAAACCCATACATGCCTACCAACTCGAGCACCGTAATCCCATCAGGGATCTCCAGCGCTTGAGCATTGGTGACTCCTTTTTGGCGAAATGCTTCTCGCAACTGCGAAAACGCTCTAAAAGTTATAACGGCCATGATGCCTCCTCTGCATAAAATGACTCAAAACATTGCCTTACCGTCTCCACCAACTGGATGAGGCGGTTTGGGCTTGAGATGGATTGGGTCGATTGGCTCAGGTGGGCGTTCTGTATCCTGGGACGAAACGCCCGTATCATAATCGGAGTCGTTGTCGCTGATCGAAATCACTTCCATATCATCCGTATCTTCTTGGATTGTTTCGAATATTTGTATATCCTGAGGCATGCTTTCGGTTTTTTCTATTTGTGCTGTTTGCTTTGTTTGCTCGACGGGCTCTGTTTCCTCTACTTGTTCAGTTTTTTCTGTCTGCCGTGTCTCAGCACTTTGACTTGCCCGAATGGGCATGCCAGGCAAAGGTGAAATAGCTGTATAAAGCTCAGGGTGACCCTCTATCTTGCCCTCCATTACCTTATCTGGGCGCTCGAAAGTACGTGGCGTCTTTGGGTAAAGCTTCAGAAGCTTGCGGTAAAACGCTGCAAATGCCGGTGCCGCTACCGATCCTCCTGTCGCATGCTTTCCGATAGGTCGATTCGCGTCACGCCCGTACCAGACAATCGTCGTAATCGTCGGAGAATAGCCACAAAACCAAGCATCAATACCTTGATTGGTCGTCCCCGTCTTTCCGGCCAGCTCGATCCCTTTTGCCTGGGCTCTGCGTCCCGTACCACGCTTCACTACATCATGCAAAATATCAGTCATCAGATAGGCCTGCTCTGGTCGAGTAAAGTTAGCGATTTCTTTGGGGAAAGTCTCATAAAGCACCGTCCCGCTTCGTGAGACAATCTTACTCACAAGGCGCGGCTCGATCATATGCCCATGGTTGGAAAATACGGTATAGATTTGTGCCATTTTAAGCGGACTTAGTCCGATATTTCCCAACGCGATCGAGAGATCCTTTGGGATATGGGGAACATCGAGCAAAGCCAAGCGTTGGCGAATCAGTTCCACCCCGATATCGTACACGAGATTGACCGTAGCAAGGTTACGAGAATGCACCAGAGCCTCACGCAGCGCAATAAAGCCCTGATAGTCTCGTTCATAATTTCGTGGCGACCATGTTGTCTCCCGGCCGTTCACTTTGTAGCGAAATGAGCGCGCAAGGTCGGTGAGTTTGGTCGCAGGATTGTAGCCCATGTCCAAAGCCGTCTGATAAACAAAAGGCTTAAAAGCCGATCCAGGCTGACGACGGGTCATTGTGATACGATTGAACGCACTTTTGCGATAGTCAACTCCGCCCACCATGGCCAAAATATCTCCGGTACTGCTTTCGACAGCCACAAGGGCTCCGTTGAGATCCGTCGTGTTGGCATCGTCCCCAAATCGCTTGCATACTCGGTCAAAGGCTGTCTTGACCGATTGACGGGCGATTGCTTGCATCCCCACATCAATTGTCGTGTAGATCGTATAGCCCCCAGTGCGTATGTCTCCAAAACGTCCCTTGAAACGACGCAGCAGCTCATCAATAATATACGGTGCAACATTTTGCGTCAAGCCGCTGCGATAGACAGGGGGGCTTTTTTTGGAAGCCTGACGGTACTCTTTTTCGGTGATCCACCCGAGAGTTTTCATCCGGTAGAGGATAGCATTGGCGCGATTGAGTGCTCGCTTGTAGTGACGGAGGGGATTGTAATAAGAGGGAGCATTGGGCAATCCGACGAGTAACGCCGACTCCTTGAGTGTCAGCTCACTGAGGTCTTTATGAAAGTAGCCTTGAGCTGCAGTCTTGACTCCGAAATAATTGTTACCATATGGAATTTCATTGAGGTAGCGTTCGAGGATTTGCTCCTTGCTGAGGCTTTGTTCGATCTTGAGAGCCAGTACGGCTTCACGAATTTTCCGTTCGAGTTTTTTGGCATTGCTCAGCAAAGTAATCTTGATCAGTTGCTGCGTGATCGTGCTGCCACCCTCGACAAAGTGCCCGGCACGAATGTCTCGAACTATAGCCCGAAGAATCGCATCGGGGTTAACCCCGGAATGTTCGAAGAACTTCGTATCCTCAATTGCCACCAAGGCTTCGATCAGATAAGGTGGAATCTCATCATAGGTTGCATAGAGACGATGGCGCTTTTTGAACACAAAGGCCAGTCGTTTACCGTGCCGATCGAGGATTTCACTTGATACCTGGGGCGAATAATGGATGAGCTTGTCTGCATCAAGATCTGTTTCTTGATAGTAATAGGCAAAAACCAACCCCGCGATAATCATAATGGTCAAGCCTGCTACCGTCATAATCTTGATCAATCGCGCAATCCACCTCATCAGGCACACTCCATCCAGGGAAGCAAAGTCTCCACCTGGAGCCCCATAGCTGTACTCTCGTTCCCTCTTGCTTCTCGAATATACTGCCGACAAAACCCTTCGACCATACAGGCACCTGCTTTGCCCTTCCAGTCGCCGCTATCAAGGTACCTTTCGAGATCCGACCGATCAAAAGGAACAAAACGGTAGCGAGTCGCTGACGTATCAACAAAAAGAGACTTCGACGTCCAAAAGTGAACCGACGAGACAATCATACACTCCGCAGCACTCAGACGAAGTAGGGTTGCACGGGCATGATCAACATCGCGGGCTTTTCTCAGGATCACCCCTTTGGCATCGACCACCACGCTGTCCGCACTGAGCAGGGGTGCGTCCAGACCCCACTGCAGCTTTGCGGCTGTTATTTTGCCTTGACTTGCCTGATAGACAAAAGCTTCCGGTCGTCGAGTTTCAATCGCCTCTTCATCAAAAACAACCGGCTTTTGCACAAAAGCAATTCCGGCTTTTTCCAACAAAGCCGCCCGACTGGATGAAGCCGAACAAAGGATGATCGTCTGCTTTATGCCCACTCAAAGCCCCCTCAGCGAGATCCCCAGCCACAGAGCAAGGAGTCCAAGCATGATATTGATCGGCAACAAAACATTTGGGAAAAGACGCACCAGCCGCTTCGCTTCAGGAAGTTTCCCTGCTTGATAGTGGCGCCATGCTTTGTGTCTGCGCACAAACATGTAGGAAAAATTTACGACCATTATACTCCAGATCACTTCTTTGAGCACAAAAGAGTTTTGTGCCGCGCCATGATGACCATCAAGGGCAACGACCAGGATCAGTGCCGTGAGCAGAATGAGCACGATAAAAGGGATCACCAGCACAAAAAGTCTTCCGGTAATCTCCAGTGTTTTCCCCAGTTTGACCTCAGGAGATTCGATCGTGGCCAGCGCCGGATGGACAACCAAACGGATAGCGATCATGCCCCCAATCCATATCACAGCAGAAAGGACATGAACAAAAACGATCAGCTGAGCATACTGGGCAAACATCACCTACCCCTGCTCGTTGATATACGCTATCGCCCGTGCTTTGGCGGCATCGATCTGGCTCGGATCCTTGCCGCCGGCCTGGGCAAAATCTGGTCGTCCGCCGCCGCCACCGCCAACGATGGGTGCGACATCCTTGATCCAATCCCCTGCTTTGATCGGCGTGTTTTTGGAACCTGCCGCGAGGAGCACTTTGTCTCCCTTTTTCTGAAACAAGAGGATAGCGATGGCATCGTGATGATTTTTTACTTCGTCAATCATGGTCTTAATGTCACCATTTTCCACCTCATCAATAATGACACTGATGCCATTGATCTCTGTGGCCGTCAACTCTTTTTTGCTCGCACTCAGTGCTGACTGAAGTTCGTTCTTGAGTGTTTTGATCTGCGCCTTGAGCTTCGAGATGGCGTTCAGGGGGTCTTGGGCTTTGAGCTCTGTTTTGATCTCGGCCATCTCCTGACGAAGCGTACCGACCGTCGCGACCGCTGCACGTCCACAGACGGCTTCGATCCGACGCACTCCGGCAGACACGCCCGATTCTTTGGTGATCATAAACAAGCCAATCTGCCCTGCATTGTCTACGTGGGTACCTCCACAGAGCTCAATGGAGACACCGTCGAAATCGACCACACGCACCTCATCTCCGTATTTTTCTCCAAAAAGCGCCATGGCTCCGCTGGCCTTGGCCTCCTCGACACTCATCACCTTGGTTTCGCGTGGCACGGCACGGGCTATCACGCCATTGACCCACGACTCAACCTTGTCAAGCTCTTCATCGCTCAGTGCCTTGGGGTGTGAAAAATCAAAACGGAGTCGCTTGTCGTCATTGAGTGAGCCCGCTTGCGTAATGTGCTCACCAAGGATCGACCGAAGAGCCGCATGGAGCAAGTGAGTAGCCGAGTGGTGTTTTTCCACTTCGGCACGGTTGGGATCAACCAGAGCCTCCACCTCATCCCCCACAGAGAGTTTCCCCTCAACTTCGGAGAGATTCATCTCAAGAAATTTCCGAGTATCCACCACAGACACCTGTTCACTGCTGCCGACTGCCTTGATCACGCCACGATCACCGACCTGTCCGCCGGACTCGGCATAAAAGGGCGTAGAGTCAAGCATTGCCCATCCGTGGCCATCGAGTGCATCGAGCTGGTGAAAATCTTCATCCAACAATGCGACAACTCTAGCTGTAACTTTGCTCTTTTCATAACCGACAAAGGCATTGACCCCATTGGCCTCTTTGAGCGCTTTGAAGTCCCCAGTCGCTGCTGCGTCGCCCGTCCCCTTCCAGTTGGCTTTGGACTGGGCTTTCTGTGCGTCCATCTTGGCATCAAAGGCGGCAATATCGAGGTCAATATTTTTCTCCCGAAGCATATCTTGTGTCAGGTCAAGCGGGAAACCGTAGGTGTCATAAAGCCTAAAAGCTACTTCACCGTCAAAGGTGCCGGCGGTTTTGGTCAGCTCTTCATTGAACAGCTTGATCCCTGCTTCAATGGTGTCAAAGAATCGCTCCTCTTCCATCTTCATCGCCGTCTTGATCGCTTCAGCCTTGGCAGGGAGATAATCGTACTGATGCCCCATCTGTGCCACCAACGTATCAACCAGACGATACATAAACGGCTTGCGCAGTCCCAGCAGATAGCCGTGCCGAATCGCCCGACGCATGATACGGCGCAGGACATAGCCGCGCCCCTCTTTGTCGAAGTTCACCCCCTGAGCCAGCAAGAAGCTGACAGAGCGGAGGTGGTCAGCGATTACCCGATAGCTGGCTGAATTGGGGGCATCGTAATCGTATGCAGTGCCAACCAGCTCGCCGATTTTTTCAAGATACGGAACGAAAAGAGACGAATGATAGTTGTTTAGCACTCCCTCCTTGATCGCCACGACCCGTTCAAGCCCCATGCCGGTATCAATACTGGGCTTAGGAAGCGGTGTCAGTGTCCCGCTGGCATCGCGATCGTACTGCATGAATACCAAGTTCCAGATCTCAAGGAAACGATCCCCCTCGCCACCCATTTTGTCCTCTGAGCCATTAAAGTGCTCTTCACCTTGATCGTAAAAGATCTCCGAGCTCGGCCCGCATGGACCGGTATCGCCCATTTGCCAAAAGTTATCCTTGTCTCCGAAGCGAATGATGCGATCTGGGGCAATGTGCTCTTGCCAGAGACCAAACGCCTCGTCATCGCTATCATGCACAGTCACCCAGAGCTTTTCCACCGGCAGACCGAGATAGTCGGGCGAGGTGATAAATTCCCATGCATAGGCGATGGCATCTTTTTTGAAATAATTGGCAAAGCTGAAGTTGCCCAGCATCTCAAACAGCGTATGGTGGCGTGCCGTGTAGCCAACATTATCAAGGTCGTTGTGCTTGCCGCCTGCACGCACACAGAGTTGTGCCGATGTCGCACGAGGTGGAGCAGGAATCGGGGCGTTGCCGGTAAATATGTCTTTGAACTGCACCATGCCCGCATTGGTAAACATCAAGGTCGGATCGTCCGGAACAAGGGGAGAACTCTCCACTTCTTTGTGCTCCTTGGCAATAAAAAAGTCTAAAAACTGTCGTCGAATGTCCATAAAAATACTCACTGTGTTAAAATTAGGGATATTCTATCGAAAATGGGATAATGGGGGAGTGAAAAATGAGGACTTTGTTCTGGCTTTGCCCGAGACACTCACAATTTCGAGTATCTCGCACAAAAGGCCTACCGATAAACTCCTCGGCAATCCTGGTATCCCTGCACCCAGCCATGGCGATAGCCCGCGCGAGTTTTGTAATAGTAGTTATCTCGAATCTTCAATGAAACAGTGCTTGAGCAGCCTGCATAATATCCTTCGGCATAACTGTCCGGTTTTTTGTGCTCGCCGCAATGACAGTCTCGGTAACCGTTGACCCACCCTTGACGGTAGGCAGCACATCCGCTACGATCAACATAGAAATGTCCGCGAGCGGAGCGATTGCCGTGTTGCCAACCTTGACGGAAGGCCTCCCAGGAGACCTGTGTCTTGCAGGAGCGCTGCAGGGTGACATGCTTGGCACGGTGACGATGGCGGATAACTTTTTTCTTTGGGTGTGCGCAAGAGCGTTTGCCTTTGCGCCATTGACGATGATAGGTTTTGGAATGCTTGTATTTGTATGTGCTTCGCGTGTAGTGGCCATGCGCGCTGCGGCATCCGTCATGGTATCCGGCACGCCCATCCGAAGATGCTCCTGCATGCACACCACTCAATACAACCGATAAGACGGCGATAATTTTGATCAATTTTTTCACGACTACTCCTCGTTTTTTATAGAATTATACCCAAATTTTGACAGCACTTTCTCATCCCACTATCGCTTCAAGCACCTGCGCGATCTGCTCGGCACCATTCGATTCGGATGCCGCCATAAGTTTCTGACTTATGGCGGCCACATCGGCATCCAATAGATCCAAAACAAACGTCGTATCCAGCTCCGATTCGCGCACGACCCAGCCCAGCCCTTCCTCGGCAATAAACCGAGCATTGTGGTATTGATGATCACCTGCTGCATAAGGATAGGGGACAAACAAAGTCGGCACAGCGCTAGCGACCAACTCCCATAGGCTCGAGGCTCCTGCTCGCGCAATCGCCAGATCAGCACGCGCCATGTAGTCTGGGATCTGATCGCTGAAGCCAAATACTTCCGCCTCGATCCCCATGGCGTCATACGCCGCCTTGACCGCCTCGATGTTGCGCTCTCCGGCCTGATGGATAAGGGCAACTCCGCGTCGATTCAGTTCAGGAGCAACACGCAACGCCAGTTCATTTAGCGCTTTTGCCCCCTGCGATCCTCCCATGATCAATACGGTCTTGACCTCCTCTCGTACACGAGCATGCTCAAAGAAAATATCTTTGATCGGGTACGCTTTGATCGGGCTCTTGGGAACGTATGAGCTGATAAACTCCCGAGCGAATGGCCGCAAAAGGCGATTGAGGCTCCCCACGGCAGCGTTTTGCTCATGGATCACGAGTGGAATGCGCAGCAACAGAGCGGCAAATGCCGTAGGTGCTGCCGAGTACCCTCCAACAGAAAACACCACCTTCGCGCGATGACGACGCAGCAGTCCGAGAGCCTGCCATGTGGTCTTTAGCAGCATTCCTACCGATGCTATCTTTCCCATAAGTCCCCGATTGACTACACCATGGGTCTCGAGAAAATACCGGGCCTCAAAATCCTCATCCTCGCCAAACCACGCCCGATCCTGCCCACCCGAAGAGCCGATATACACCAACGACCCCCGAGCTTCTTGTCTCTTGCTCCCTGCCACCTGCTCCTTCACTGCCCGCACAATCGCCAAATGGCCTCCTGTGCCGCCACCGGTCATCACCATACTCATAGCTGCCTCCTCTTGGATATCATCAACACCATGCCGATCGCCAACGAATTGGCAACAATCTGCGACCCCCCATAACTCAAAAAGGGCACCGCTATCCCTTTGATCGGTGTCATGCCGGATATGCCGTAGCTGTTGACAATAAATGCGAAAACGATCAGAAGTGCCACCCCGGCAGTAAACAGATAATACGCTGGATTTTCCACCGTGCCTGCGATTTTGAACAGGCGAAACACAACCAGCAAAATCAAAGCAGAAGCAAAGAATAAGCCAAGAAACCCCAGTTCTTCTGTCAGGCCCGAGAGCACAAAGTCTGTATGTACCTCACTGAGATAACCCAATTTGAACTGCCCAGCTCCCAAGCCCTGCCCCCAAAAATCGCTATGTTTCATCGCATTGAGCGAGTTGCCGATCTGGTAGGGCTCTTGTGCTGCATCGACTCGAAAGCGCCCCACGACACTCTCAGGGAAAAACTGAAGAAAATGCTCCTGTACCGTCGACCACCAGCTTTTGAATCGGGCGATCCGATGCGGAGCGATCCAGATCAACGCCACCACCAGCAAAACTCCTGCAAAGAGCATGGAGGCAAAAAGTTTCACACTGCGCCCCGCAAACATAAACAACACCATTAAGGTCATCGCCAAAATCGCCACTTGCCCTAAGTCTTTTTGAAGAACAGCAATCAGCAAAACTGCCACAGCAAACACCATCAAGTATGGAAAGATCATCTGCGCCTCTTCCAACAAGGACAACCTGGTGTTTACAAGCATCTTGCGTGAAAAACTCCATCCGAGAAAAAAGACAAATCCTACCTTGAAGTATTCAACCGGCGAGAGCGATATGGGACCGAGGTGGATCCAGCGCTTGGCTCCCAGCACACTGCTGACCAAGCTCTCGGGCATAAAGGGCATCGCAACCATCGCCAAAGAAGAGAGCAGAAATACCCCAAAGCCGATCCGCACAAACCAGCGATCCGGATCCAGTCTGCTGAGCCATATCATCAGCGTAATCCCCAGCAAAATTGCACCAAATTGCCGACTAAAAAAGTGCAGTTCCGAATAGCCATGATAGTAACGCACCGCATATTCCGACAAACTGTAACTAAGGATCAATGAGAGGGTAAAAAGCACCATGATAGTACCAAATAGTATTTTGTCTGCCTGCAATAGCTCCCCTTTTGTTCTATTTTTCTATTCATTAGTATTAATTGGGTATCATTATAGTCAAATTGAAGACAGATTCTACTAAAATATCGAAAAAGACGAGGAAATTATGGGAGAAAACAGTGTTGCTTTTCAGCGCCGAAGCACCAAGCTGCTGATCCTGTATAGTTTATTGGTTCTTCTGGTGGTTATTTTTCTCTCTTCGGTATTGGGCACCATCAACTCAGATCGCCATCTCCCCGCACAGGTCTCTACGCTTCACGACCGTGCCGTACGGGGCAAAATCATCTCCAGCGATGGCTACACCCTCGGCCTCCCTCACAAAACATATCGGGCCACCCTTTATGCCCCTGGGCTTTCGGCCGAACAGCATGATATCTTTGTACACCTTTTTAGCATCTACAGTCACAAATCTGAGGCAGAGATCGGTCAAGCATTTCTCGACAAAAAAGGTCGACCCAAACGGGGCTACATCACACTAGCCGACAACCTCGATGCCGGCACAGCCATTCACTTGCGTTCGCTGGGGTACCGCTTGCGCCGTATGGGTCTCTTTCGTCCTGTGACCAACCGCCACGGCGTCAAGGTCGTTTACGGGATGGACATTACCGAGAGCGGGGAGCAGCGTGAGTTTCCTCTGCATGACGTCCTTGAACCTGTCTTGGGCTACATTCGCGACCATGATGATGGCCGCTACACTGAAGTGAAAGGCGTCAAAGGGCTGGAGCGTCACTACAATCATTACCTGAGCTCCAAGCAGGATGGCTGGGTTCGCGGCAAGCGTGATGTCAGCGGGATGATTCTTCGCAACGGGGAGAGCCAACGCGCCGTTCGCATCGACGGAACAAGCCTCCACCTCAATATCCCCCTCTCCCTCCAGCGCCGTGTCGAATTTGCCATCGATCGCATGGCAGATGAGACCGGAGCAGAAGAGATTCTCGCAGCCGTAATGGAGAGTCGTACTGGCCGCCTCCTCTCCTTGGCCAGCACCCGACGTTTTGACCCATCACACATCCAGAAAAAGGATGTCGAAAGCCTCAA
>CAZCAZ010000028.1:0-14432 GCA_964496735.1 uncultured Nitratifractor sp.
GCATAATGCCCTTTGATATCGGCCCGACCCAATGAGCTTTTGGCCATCAGGCGCAGGGTTCCGAGTGCAAAATCATCCGCAGCATACTCCAGATAGTCCAGTTTCACATCCGCCTGAACAAAATGGATCTTTCCCACATCAAACGGCAGCATACTCAATGCAATATTGTTGACCCGTATCGTCAGGGGAAACGCTGCGCTGCTGTTCGCATCACCACCGGACTGAACATCGGCGATAAGCGTCTCGAGGATTTTCTCGTTCACCTCGTTCAGTACCAGGTGCGAAACCGTAAGCTTCCCCTCCGGCAGTGTGGCGGGGTTGATTTTGATCTTGACCCGGCGTGCCAGTTTTTTCTCATGGTAATACAGCCCTTCGACCGTGATCCCCGCCAGGGCATTGCCGCTGATTTTATCGTAGCGTATCCCGTATTTCGGGGCAAAGTACGATGCCGCTTTCTCAAACACATATCCGGAGTTGGCCGCCGCATAGACAACGGCAAAAAGGACAATCAGGACAATCAGCACGCCCGAAAAAAATTTTGCACGTTTATTCAAAACGATTGTCCGATCTGGAAACTGAATCCGTACTGATGCCAATCATGAATATTCACCCCGACATCCGCCTTGACAGGGCCGATGGGAGTCAAATACCTCAGCCCGACCCCGACCGAATCGATCCGCTTGCCTTTGAAATCATACTCTTTGTCGCTGATCATCGTACTGTCAAAAAAGATCGCGCCGTCGAGTTTGTCATCAATCGGGTAGTTGGCCTCCAGACTGAGGTTCAGCCAGGTCTTGCCCCCCAGCGCGGATGAGGCCACCGGCGAGAGGACCGTACCGATCTGCCGTTCTCCGTAGGCCCGGTTGCTGTAAGCGCCTCCTGCGTAGAAGAGTTTGGAAGCGGGCAATTGACCGTACGCCGTATCGATGAACCCTGCTTTGGCGACGGTTGCCAGGGTGAGATCGCCGAAGCTTTTGATGTAGCGCCCTTCAAAGAGAAGTTTGAGATAGCGGCTGTTCTCCTTCCTGAAACCCAAACCGTACTCCGAGTATGCCGAGAGGTAGTAGCCGTTTTTGGGATTGATTTTCGAATCCCGTTGATCCCAGACAAGATGAAAATAAGGGTACAGCATCAAAAAGTTCCCCGGTATCAGACCCGGAAGAGCTTCGTGGCCGGTTTGTGCGATTCGGATATGTTCAAAACCCAAACCTGCCGTTGCTTTGAGCGCATCACGCTCATACTTCAGTGCGAGATCAAAATAGGCTTTGTCGGCCGTGTAGGCCGCGTAGCGATTGTGACTGTAGCCCAGCTTGTCATAGAAATCGAGATAATCCGACCCCAGCTTCAAAACAGCCGGGGAGAAATAGGTCACTTCAGCCAATTGGCTTTTTCGGGCATACTGCAGCGTACCGGTTAGCTTGCGGGCATTTCCCATGAAGTTGCGACGCTCATAGTAGAGCTGGAACCGAGCTCCCATGAGCGTGTCATAGCCGATACCGCCCTTGAAAAGATTCAGCTTCTTCTTCGGCGCGAGATCCACGTCCATCGCGACGGTACTCGAAGGTGGCGCATCGTCCTCCCGCTCCTGGGGGGCGACGGTTCCGGAATCAAACGCATCAAGGCTGTTGAGCGCATCGAAGGTCTCGGTGATCTTCTCGGTGTTGAAGATATCCCCTTCACGGTAGCGCAGCCGAGAGAGGATCACTTTGTCATCGATATTGGCCGGTTTCCCAACGATGCGGGTTTTGCCGAAATGGCACAATGCCCCTTTCTCGACCCGATATTTCACCGCAACACCCTGTGTCGCCAGATCGACATAGGCTTTGGTGTCAAGGTGATAATTGCAATACCCTGCTTTCATCAACGCCTCTTTGATCGCACGCTTGATCGCGATGAATTGCTCCGCCTCGAATCGGCTCCCTTTTTTGAACGTGACCAGATGGGAGAGATTGAAATCCCCCTCGATCGAGATCCGGCTGACCCGCACCGGCTTGCCCTCATGCACAGTGACGATCAGTTTTGAGGGAGTTTTTCGAATCCGGATCTTCGCATCGTAGAAGCCTTTGGAATCCAGAAAGTCCCGCAGACGGTCTTCGGCATTGACGGCATCGTGATCGCTGATGCTTTGATTCTCATCTTTCCAAAACGCATACCAGGCTTTGGTCTTGACCCCAAGGGCACTGAGGTATTCGGATCGTTTCAAGATTGTGTTGCCCCGGATGACGACCTGACGCATGTGCTCGGCACTTTGTTTCTGTGCCGGACCCGTTGTATTTTCCAAAGCACCCGAAAACGACGTCAGAAAAAACATCAGAAAAAAGAAGCGCAAAAAAGAAGACTGGGTCGGCACCAAAAATTCAAAATACGGCAACATTTTGACCCTTCCTTTTCGCTTCGTTGTAGTGATCGGATGATTATAGCATACCTTGGTACGGTTTTTGTCACATGGCCGGTCAGCCGATCAGGCTCTCATCCATCTCCTCGGGCACCGGCAGATCCATCAGCTCCAGCACGGTCGGGGCGATGTTGTTGAGCCCGCTCCCTTCACGGAGTTTGGTGACTCCTGGTGCATCAATGAAGCACCACACGTCCCCTACCGTGTGGTTGGTCAGGACATTCCCCTGTCCGTCGCACATCTCTTCGCAGTTGCCGTGGTCGGAGGTGAGGATAATGTTGTAGCCGTACTCACGGGCTTTCTCTAGAATCAGGCCGATCTGCGTATCGACGGCATGGACGGCCTGCTTGGCCGCTTTGTAGTCGCCCGTGTGGCCGACCATATCGCCGTTGGCAAAGTTGACGACGACAAAATCATACCCCTCTCCCAATGCCGTGCGCACCGCCTCGCCCACGGCCGGAGCCGACATCTCCGGCTGAAGGTCATAGGTAGCCACGTCAGGACTAGGGATCAACACGCGGCTCTCTCCTATATACGGCTCCTCAATCCCTCCATTGAAGAAAAAGGTCACATGGGCGTACTTCTCCGTCTCGGCGGTATGCAGCTGCCGTAGCTCAGCACGGGCAATCACCTCAGCCAATGTGTTGGCCGGAGCTTCTTTGACGAAGAGGATCGGGTAGGAAAAGGTCGCATCGTACTGGGTCATGGTCGCCAAATGGATCGGGATATCATGACGCTCAAAAGCCGAAAAAGCCGGATCGCCCAGCGCCGTGCTGATTTCACGGACGCGGTCGGAGCGAAAGTTGGTCATGACCACCGCATCCCCTTCGCCCAATCCCGAATAATCGGCAAACGCCGTCGGCTCGATAAACTCATCCGTGACCTGCATCTCATAGCTCTGGGCAATATACTCCTCAGGACTCAACTCTGTCATTGAATCAGCCAGTGCAATCGCCCGATACCCCCGCTCGACACGATCCCAGCGATTGTCCCGATCCATCGTGTAGTAGCGGCCGCCGATCGTGGCGATACGAATGTACGCATCCGTCACCGCTTCGATCTGTTTCAGATATACCGGTGCTGATGTGGGGCTCACATCTCGGCCATCGGTAATGAGATGAAGCCAGACTTTTTTGCCCTGATCACGGGCGATACGCGCCAGACCGATTGTGTGTTCGATGTGAGAATGCACTCCGCCGTCGCTCAAAAGGCCAATCAGGTGCACCGTATCACTCTGCGCCAGTGTGGCCAACAATGCTTCGTTGTGTGCCAAAGAGTCATCCTCGAGCGCCAAGGAGATTTTGACCAGATCCTGATAGAGCACGCGACCACTGCCAAGTGTCATATGGCCCACCTCCGAATTGCCCATCTGCCCCTCAGGCAAGCCCACACTGAGCCCGTGGGTAGCAATGAGGGTTTTGGGTACAGCAGAAAGCAGTGTGTCATATGTCGGCTTATTCGCATCAGCAAAAGCGTTGCATGCACTCTCGGGCTTGTGGCCGATTCCGTCAGTGATGATCAAGAGTGTTTTGGCTCCCAAGTCGAATCCTTTAGACAAATTTGTGTAAAATACCACGTATTGTCTGAATTTCTGTTTGAAAGTGTGTTATGCTCTATTATTTTCATCATCTTTTTGATATCAACCTTTTTAGCTACATCTCGGTGCGTGCCGGGGTTGCCTTTTTTTTCGCCTTTATCCTGACCATGTGGCTTCTGCCCAAATACATGGCATGGGCGATCTCACGCAAGGCCAATCAGCCCATCAATAAATACGTCCCCGCCCACGAAGGCAAACAGCATACGCCCACTATGGGGGGCGCGGTGTTTGTCACCACGACGATCATTACCGCTCTGCTGACAGCCGATCTGTCCAATCCTTATGTCTGGGGAGGATTACTGGTGCTTGGTGGCTTCGCAGCAGTAGGACTCAAGGATGACCTCGGAAAAATCCTCACCGGCGACAACCTCCAAGGGCTCACCGCTCGTGGGAAACTTCTCCTCCAGCTTTCCATTGCAGCACTGGGTGCGCTCTGGCTTATTTATGCTGCCCATTTTCCGACGACCTTCTATGTCCCCTTTGTCAAGACACCCCTCTTTGATATGGGCGTGGTCGGTGCGACGTTGTTTTGGGCACTTGTCTTCGTCGCCGCATCCAATGCGGTCAACCTCACTGATGGCCTCGATGGACTGGCAACCGTACCAAGTATCGCGGGCCTAGGGACACTGAGCGTGATTGTCTATTTTATCGGTCACTCGGTCTTCTCTGGGTATCTTCTGCTTCCCAATATCCACGGCGTCGGTGAGACTATCATTGTTGCCTCCGCGCTGGTGGGCTCACTCTTTGCCTTTCTTTGGTACAACAGTTATCCTGCTGAGCTCTTCATGGGCGACACCGGCTCCCTCGCAATCGGTGCATTTATCGGTTACATGGGCATCCTCGGCAAAAGCGAAATTCTCCTCGTCCTCATCGGTATTATCTTTGTCATTGAAACAGTTTCTGTGATTCTTCAGGTTGGGAGCTACAAACTCCGAAAAAAGCGTATTTTTCTCATGGCACCCATCCATCACCATTTCGAAATGAAGAACTGGGCAGAAAACAAGATCATTGTCCGCTTTTGGATGATCGCAATCATTGCCAACCTCCTAGCACTCATTACCCTCAAGATACGTTAGATGACTATCTCTCTTTTGGGTTACGGACTGACAACACGTGCCATTGCCCGTACACTCGGTGACGGGCAGACATTTTTTGATGACCGCACGACCGAAGCCTGGACAGACGAACAAGGAAACCGCATCCTCCCCTCGTCTACCTTCGATCCCAATGCCAGCGATCTGGAGATCCTGACTCCCAGTATTCCGCCGCATCATCCTTTGTTGGAGAAGGCACATCACGCCATCAGCGAGTACGACTTCTTCCTGGGTCATGACGCGCTTGGCGCACCAAAGAATGCGGCATCCAGACCGCTAACGATCTGGATCAGCGGAACCAATGGCAAGACCACAACCACCCAAATGCTGACCCATCTCTTGCAGCACAAGGGAGCCATCAGTGGCGGCAACATCGGCATCCCGTTGGCCGATCTTGATCCCTCTGCTCCCATCTGGGTACTCGAATCGAGCTCTTACACTCTTCATCACACCCGTACCGCCAGTCCCGATATCTATCTGCTTCTACCGATCACCCCGGATCATCTCAACTGGCACGGCAGCCCAGAAGCCTACGAGGCCGACAAGCTCCGCCCACTGCTCACCATGAGCGAAGGAGAACTCGCCCTTGTTCCCAAGGGACTCAACCTTCCCGAGACCGACGCCTGGGTGGTCGAATACGACTCAATCGAATTTCTCGCAGATTTTTTTGATATCGATCCAAAACAGATCGACTTCCGTTCGGCCTTCTTGGAGGATGCCATGCTGGCGTTGGCGGTTACGCGCACGCTCTTTGATGACGTAGACTACGACCGCATCAATGTGTTTACAATGGATCGTCACCGACAAGAAAAATACACCGATACCCAAGGCCACCTCTGGATCAATGACTCCAAAGCCACCAATGTCGACGCCACACTCAAAGCCCTTGATGCCTACGCCGATCAGCCTATCCACCTCATCCTCGGCGGGGACGACAAGGGAGTCGACCTTTCACCTCTCATGGACAAGATTGCCACCATGGATGTCACCCTCTATACAGTAGGCTCCAACAACGACAAGCTCATGACCATGGCCAACGAGCGAAGCATCCCGGCTCACAGCTGCCATCGCATAGAAACAGCCGTCCAAACGATACATACGAAGCGAAACGATCCGTCCATCGCCCTACTCTCTCCAGCCGCCTCCAGTCTCGATCAATTTTCATCCTACGCCAAAAGAGGTGATCTTTTTCTCAAAACTATCAAAGATTTAACGAAGATTTAAACTTGGCTAGGTATAATTGCGGTCTCAATATGGCTCGGTAGCTCAGTCGGTAGAGCAATAGACTGAAAATCTATGTGTCGGCGGTTCGATTCCGTCCCGCGCCACCATGTTGACCTTCTTCATTATTCATCCAAATACTTATTAACCTTTCTTGATTATACTTTTGCAAATCAAAACAAGGAACACACATGAAAAAAACGCTTCTCTTTCTCGCACTGCTCACAACAGGCGCTATGGCCAAGTTTACCACGATAGACAATGCAGTATTGGAAAAAATGCAAGCACAGGGCATCCCCGTAATCGACATCCGCACCCCAGGGGAATGGCAGACCACCGGCATCATCAAGGGATCACACAAAATGATGTTTTTCGATGAAAAAGGTCAGCCCGATATGGGCAACTGGTTTTTTGAGCTCGGGCATCTGATCAAGGACAAGGATCAGCCCTTCGTTATCTACTGTGCGCACGCCAACCGCTCCAAATCCTTGGGCAATTTTCTCGACAAGCAGTTGAAGTTTACTAAGGTATTTGAATTAAAAGACGGGATAGAAAACGGCTGGATCAAAGCCGGAAAAACAACGGTCAAATAATACCGATTAGCATTTTCCGGACAGGATATAGTCTACGGCATTGTTGACGTAGGCGTTGTGCTTGTTCTCTTTGTGGTGCACGATGTAGAAATGGCGCATCATACGGTACCCCTGCAGCGTCGCCTCATGCAGTTCACCTTTTTGCACCTCATCGGCGATGGCCGTTCGGGAAATGATCGACACGATCGGTTTGTCTGCATTTTTTTGACTCCGCTTAATCGTCTGCATGACGGCAGTGGTGTTGCTCACTTCGGAGAGAACATCGAGCTCATCGCAGTCGATGCCAAGCTCTTCAAAGGTCTCTTGGACGACTTTGCGTGTCTGGCTTCCTAGCTCGCGACACACCCACCTGAAACTGTACACATCTTCTTGGCGCAATATTTTAGGCAATGGCGTATTGCTAAATACCACCATTTCATCTTCACGCCACTCACGCACAACCAGATCTTCATCCAAGATATGCGCCTCGATGAGTCCCAGATCCAGACTGCGGTCTTTGAGCATCTCAACGATACGATCGCTCACCTCGATGTCGATACGGATGTCGTTACTGATCGCTTCCTTGAGTGTATTGAGGCACTCGCCCGGGAGTACGTAGTTGCCGATCGTAAACGAAGTGCCCAAGCGAAATGTAATTTTTTTGTTGATGATTTTGAGGGTGTCTTTCTCGGCAGCAAGGACGCTTTTTTCCAAGCGGACGGCAATCTTATACAGGTCATCTCCAGCGGAGGTAAGGCGAATACCATTCTTTTTTCGCTCGATGATCTTGGTGTCCAGGTACTTCTCGATAACCTTGATCTGTTGCGTCACGGCAGGTTGAGATATCCCCAACTTGGCGGAGGCCTTGGAGAAGCTCCGCTCCCTCACGACCGTCAGAAATGTCTCAATCTTGATAAAATCCCTTAGCATCATTGCAACCTTATGTAATTTAAATAAACTTATACTTTACTATAACAAATATTGGCATAAGTATAACTTATTGTTTCAAAATTTCATCAAAATTGCAGTAATGAGGATTTTTAACTATTTGTCGATATAATTGTATTTTAGTTGGAAAGGAACCCAAGGGCATGCTCAACGAACTCAATGATGCGCAACGCGAAGCCGCTACACAAATCGACGGACCGGTGCTGATCCTCGCCGGTGCCGGCAGCGGCAAGACCAAGACTCTTACCACCCGACTGGCCTATCTCATTGGTGAAGTGGGTATCGACCCAGCCAATACCCTGACACTGACCTTTACCAACAAAGCCGCAGCCGAAATGCGTGAGCGTTCTATCCACCTGATCGGCAACAAGAGCGCCTATCCGCCCCTGCTGGCAACCTTCCACAAGTTCGGCCTGCTTTTCCTCAAATTCCATATCGAGCGCCTCGGTCGCTCCAATGCCTTCGTCATCATTGACAGTGACGACAAAAAACGCCTCATCCGCTCCTTGGCCAAAGATCTCAAAATCGACCTCAATATCTCTTTTATAGCCAACGAAATCAGCAAGTACAAAAACATCCTTCTGACGCCAGAGGAAGTGACCGAAAAAGCAGAATTGCCCGACTACCAAAAGGTCGCCAAAGTGTACGAAGCATATCAGGCCAACATCATCGAAAACAATCTGGTGGATTTCGATGATCTTTTGATGCTGACGTACCAAATTCTAGAAGCCGACCCAAAACTCCGCGCCGAAACATCCAATCGCTACCGTTACATCATGGTCGATGAGTACCAAGACACCAACGAACTCCAATACAAACTCCTTGAGCTTCTTGCCAGCGAGCACAACAACATCTGCGTCGTCGGGGATGATGATCAGAGTATCTACGGCTGGCGGGGCGCCAATATCCGCAATATCCTTGACTTTCATAAGCATTTTGACAACACCAAGGTGATCAAGCTCGAGACCAACTATCGCTCCACAGAGGCTATTCTCGAGGCGGCCAATGCCCTCATCGAACACAACAGTGGTCGCCTGGGGAAAAAACTGGTCAGTCATCGAGGCCAAGGCGAACCGGTGCAACTCCAGCACTCCCTTGATGAAGCCCATGAGGCCAAAACCATTGCCCGAGAAATCAAAGGACTCCTTGCGAGTGGAACCCACCCCGACGAGATCGCTGTTCTCTACCGCATCAATGCCCTCTCACGATCACTCGAAGAGGGCTTTACTCGTGAGGGATTGGGCTTCAAGCTTATCGGCGGTACCCGCTTTTATGAACGTGCTGAGATCAAGGATATCATCAGCTACCTGCGTGTCCTCTCCAATCCCCATGATGATTTTTCCTTCCTGCGCATTATCAACAAACCCAAACGCGGCATCGGCAAAGCCTCCATTGACAAGATCGTCCATGCAGCTTTTGAACGCAAGGGCTCGATCTACCAGCTCGTCACCACCGCCGCACCTGCTGAGCTCGAAACCATCGCCGGCAAGCGCATCGCCAAAGCCCTCAATGGCCTTATTGAGCAGATCCAATTGCTCCGCCATGAGGCCGAAAATGCCCTATACAATCTCATCAGTCTCTTCGAAGAGACTGTCGGGCTCAAAGAGCACTACGCCACCACTGTCGATGGAATGGAGCGGATCATGAACATCGACGAATTTTATGGCTATTTCCGCGATGCGATCACCAAAAATCCCGACATCACTCTCGACGAATTTCTCAACGACATATCCCTGCAAAGCGATCAAGACCAGATCGAAGATGATGCCATCGCAATCATGAGCATTCATGCCGCCAAAGGATTGGAGTTTGAACACGTGTACGTCATCGGGATGGAAGAAGAATTTTTCCCACTACTTGGAGACAGCACCAACATGGAGGAAGAGCGCCGCCTAGGCTACGTCGCCATCACCCGTGCCAAATCCCATCTGACTCTGTGCTACGTCGACAGCCGCTTCTACAAAGGCCGCCGCAAACTAATCGACCGAAGCCGATTTCTCGGTGAAGCCGGTCTCGTCCAAAACTCCAGTCTCAAGGTCACCAAAACATCCGACTACAAAAAAGGCGACCTCGTCAAACACAAAATCTTCGGCATAGGCCGCGTACAGGCTGCCAACAAATCAGGAAAAGAGTACAAACTCCTGATCAATTTTGGCGGGGACAAAAGAGAGATATTGAGTTCGTTTGTGCAGCCGGTATAATGAACCGTCTTTTTGTCGTCAACAAACCAATTTTTCGTTCTTCCAACGGATACATGGGATATGTCAAGCGCAAATATCATACCAAAAAAGTCGGCTTCTCAGGCACGCTTGACCCCTTTGCCACGGGCTGCCTGATCGTCGCGACCGGACAATACACCAAACTCTTTCAATATCTCAAAAAAACACCCAAAACCTACCGTGCCACCCTCTGGCTCGGCGCCAACTCTCCCAGTCTAGATATTGAAAATGTTGATCGAATCCATGAAACTCCACCCTTGGCAGTAGATCGGATCAAAACCGCCCTGAAGAAACTCGAGGGCGAGCTCACCTATTATCCCCCCAAGTACTCAGCCAAGCAAATCGACGGTCGCCGCGCATACGATCTGGCGCGCGAGGGCAAGGAGGTGCACCTCAAGGCTGTCACCTCCATCATACATACCATCACCCTTCTAAGCTACAATCACCCATTCATTCATTTTGAAGCGACTGTCAGCGAAGGGACTTATATACGCAGTCTCGGGGCGCTTATCGCCGATGATCTTGGGCTCGATGCTACGCTCTCCTCGCTTCACCGTCTCCAGGAGGGGATGTTTCGCTACGAGGGCGAAACAGCGCTTGATCCCTTTCGGCATCTGGCCATCCCACGCAATGTCTATACAGGGGACGAAGCGTGGCTGGAGCTAGGAAAGAAGCTTTTGGTCGAGTTCTTTGAGACGCAAGATGACGGTATCTATCTCATCGAAACAGCCAATTTTTTCAGTATCATTGAAATAGCACACGGTATAATTACCTACAAACTCAACCGCCTAGAGAAGCACAAGGAATCATGATGCAAATCACCGCTCCCGCCAAAGTCAATATCTTCCTTAAAATCACCGGCCATCGTGATGGCTATCATACCATCTCTTCACGATTTATGCGGGTAGATGATCTCTATGACACGATCCAGTTTGTCCCCTGTGAGTGCGAGACGTTTACCCTCGAAGGCTTCGACGATGTGCCACTGGAATCCAACACGATCTACAAAGCCTATAAAGCCCTCAATGAGCACACGGGAGATCTCGATATTTTAGCGTTTTTTCAGCATCACAAGGTCGTCGTCACCAAACGCATCCCCTCTCAAGCAGGACTCGGAGGCGGCAGCTCAGATGCCGGGGCGTTTATGCGGCTGGTGCACCAGGTCTGCAATCTAAAAATCAGCATCGATCAGCTCGCCGATATTGGGGCGACCATCGGTGCAGATGTGCCGTTTTTTGTTTACAATTATACCAGCGCCAATGTCAAGGGCTTTGGTGAGATTGTCCAGCCTTTCGAGGAGCCTCCTATCCCGATGGAGCTCTTCACTCCGACCGAGATCGGTTGCGATACCGCTGAAGTCTATCAGACCTTTCACAAACACCTGTTGCGCAATATTGATCCGGCCAGTCACTTCGGATGGGAAAATCTCGATTCACGCACGCTTCTGCGTATCGTCCCCGATCCCGCTGCACTCAATGACCTCTTTCCTCCGGCGATGATGATCTGTCCTGATCTGGAAAAATACAACAAAGACGGCTGGTACTTTAGCGGTAGCGGCAGTACCTTCTTTCGACCCAAAGACTAAAACATGGCCATTCAACTTATCGCCCAGAACAAAAAAGCCCGCCATGATTATGAAATCCTCGAGACTTTCGAAGCCGGGATCGTTCTCCAGGGGGCTGAGGTCAAAGGTTTGCGTGCCAAGCGTGCCAACCTCAACGATGCCTTCTGTCGTTTCATCCGAGGCGAACTCCACCTCATGAACGCCCACGTAGGGCACCTGGAGACCACCAACATCCATTTCGTCCGAGAAGAGCGCGCCCCACGCAAACTGTTGCTGCACAAAAAACAGATCGAAAAACTCTACGCCAAAGTCCACAAAGACGGCTTGACGATTGTCCCGCTCAAACTCTACTTCAATGAACGCAACTTTGCCAAAGTCACCATCGCCCTGGCCAAAGGAAAAAAACTCCACGACAAACGCGAAACCCTCAAACGCCGCACCCTCGACCGCGAAGCCCAGCAAGCGATGAAAAATCGGAGGTAGTGACCCAAAGGAGCTCACTGATCCCTTTGGGGGAGGTGAGGTTTCGTATCTATCTTTTTAGCGCCTTCTTTAGTACAACATAAAGCCGTCTAAACCGCCTAGATACCGTGTTGTCTCCACTAAAATAGCGTACTCTGAACCGTTTGAGCGCCTCTTTGGCACGGTGCGTCAAGTCCAGTGTCTCTTGATAGATCTCTCGTGATTTGATCCATGCAAAAAAGGCCATGATCCTCTCATAGCTCCATCGAAACCATCCGAATGAAAGCAGCTTGTCTTCGCTGACACGAAAGAGCCAAAACACAAATCCAGCGATGGGGATCTTGAGGCCATAGAGCAGCGCAGCCGAAACCACCATCCCGCGCACCGCCAGTACTCCGGCAGCGACGCCTGCTGCCTCTACTCCGATCAGTAAGACCAAGAAAATCACAAGCACTGCATAGCGGTTGACTGGTTTTAGACGTTCTTGCAAGGCCTGCAACACATGAAGCCCTTGAAGATAGTCATAGATCGGTTCCGCGATCCGCTCCCAGATCACCTCCTCGAGGACGATGAAGATCACCACAAGAATGATTTGAATAGCAAAAAGTAAACGCTTAAAAAGTTTTTTTAGAAACACGGATATTCCTTGGAGAGAGTGTTCGGCATTATAGCAATTTTTCTCCTAATAGACCCAAAGGGTTTTTCGATACAATACGACTCCAACAAAAAGGGTGCACCACTGTGAGAAAACAAATCCTCGCCATCGACACCGGCATCCTCTATATGATCCTTGCGACGCTGACGTTTGCCGGGATGGGCGGAGCGGTCAAGATCCTCTCCTCGCACTATCCCTCACTTGAAGTGACCTTTTTTCGAAACATCTTTGGTGTTATAGTCATTGGCGCGAGTTTGATCCGTCGCCCAATGACTGAGAAAGGCGGACGGCCGTGTCTGTTGTTTTTTCGTGGCCTGATCGGCTTCGTTGCCCTGCTGGCGTATTTCAACAACATGGCCCATCTGCCACTGGGTGTGGCGGTGACCTTCAACAAAATGTCTCCGCTGTTTCTCTCATTCTTTGCTTGGATCTTCTTGCGGGAAACCTTGCCAAAACTGGCCGTCGTTGCCCTCTTGCTCGGCTTTGCTGGCATTGTCCTTATTGCCAAGCCTGCTGGCCTCATCGCACTCAATCCTGACTACCTCTTGGGGATGGTCTCCGGCATCGGTGCTGCTCTAGCCTATACGTCGATCCGAGAGTTGCGACACCATTATGATGTCCGAGCTATCGCCCTCTCCTTTATGTTCGTCGGAACCGTCGGTGCCCTGCTCTTGATGTTGCTGGCCGAATGGATCACGGTACCGTCCGCATGGAATTTTGCCCTCACCCGTTTCATCATGCCCCATGGTATCGACTGGCTCTATATCCTCATCGTCGGAGCCTTCGCCACCCTCTCCCAACTGTTGATGACCAAAGCCTACTCATTGACAAAAGGGGGCATCGTCGGCACCATCACCTACGCCGAAATCCTCTTTGCCCTCCTGATCGGCACCGCACTGGGCGATACCTTCCCGGATCTGTGGAGCTGGATGGGGATGGGATTGATCGTGGTGGCGGGGGTGCTGGTGACCCGCAGAGGCTGAGTCGACTCTGCTAAAGCAATACTTTTTTACTCTTTTAGTGAGCCAAGTGCTCTTGGCGCTTCCTGTTCCAAATTTTTGTTAACAATTTTCGATTTATTTTTGGTATCAACCTTGGTGCTAGTTGTTTTGCCTCACTAGGAGAAAAAACTTTTATTCCCGAGGGAGCAAGATCAAAAAGACCATCTTTCTCAACAATCTTGGCGTATTCGTATTGTTTGCTGCTCCGATTCAAGAGTACAATATTTTTTTGCTTATCTTCAATCCAATTGCACCACTCATCGCCTTTAATGTGTCCCGAAAAATGACGTCCATCGGGCTGCTTAAACGTAATCTCGCCCGGAAAAGCAGGGGCACCATATCCAGTGAGTGTACATAGACAGACGCCAAGAGCAACTATTGTTTTTTTCATGATCTATTCCTCCATATGCTTATCAATATTAACACGCATTGTATCACCTCTTTGCGAAATTGATGTCACAGAAACCCCACTCGAATTCCCGTCATATTGTGTGCTATTCGGATCCGTATTCACTGTAAACTCATCTTGATTATCGGAATAAAACAGATTGGTGTACGTGCCACGATTGGTAGATGCATCTAGGCCTGGATCGTTGGCTTCAACCACATCGACAAGTTTGTGGGTCTCATCTTTATTGCAATTATTACTATTTCGGCAGTCTCGCCACAAATTGTCGTCAACATGCAGAATCAAAAGCCCGCCG